>URFI01000038.1 GCA_900547085.1 uncultured Prevotella sp. | reverse complement strand
AACTCTTTCCGCACTCGGATTCTTTATACCATAGATGTATTTTGACAATAAACTTTTGTTAATGCCCAGATTTCTCGCTACTTCCGAAACATTTAATTGTGGAAAACGCTTAAACAACATGGCAATCTCATTATCATATTTCGGTTCTTCTTTTGTGTAAAAACTTGAAATATGTATATCTTCGTCCAACTCAGTCCATCGTAGAGCCTCTCCATGTAATTCTATTGTATAATCCATTCGTTGCCTTTCTGTTGCATCTTTGAGCAATGGAAAAGCCTCCAAAGGACGGCTGTACACCTTATCCTCGCTTGACAGCATATATATACGCCCTTTCTCAAACCATATATTCTTTATTGTTTCCATAATGATACTCATTTAATGATACTCGTTCCAGACATTGATGATATCCTCTTTGTACATCTCTGCAAGTTCCAATGCTCGTTTCAAATCTTTGGCTTTTAATCCATGATTATATACTAACTTAACTTCATCTTCTATCTGTATCTTTGCGTCATCGTCACCTTTTACAACATGAACATGGATTGGTCTATGTTCGTCAGAGTAAAAGAAAAAACGAAGTCCAAATATTTCAAATATTGTAGGCATATTATTATTTTAAATCACACTACGAATATAGGGATAATATTTTATCCCTGCAAATATTTTGAAAACTATTTTACCCTCTCATTCCCCATTTATTTCTTTGTGCTATTTGTGTGAAAATCCCAGTTTTTATATAAATTTGCAAGAGTACTATTACAAATAGGTAAGATATAACGACACTGGGATTTGTCTTATTGATAATTACTTGGATAATTGTTGGTTTGGCAACAAAAGGCAGAAAGCATATGTCTCAAAATCAGTGGCAGCGGGAAGAGAAGATAAAACGCTTGGAAGAGGAGTATGCACAAAACCTTAAGGTGTGGCAGGAGCGTAAGGAAGATATGAAGAGAAGGTTAAAAGGCTTTTTACGGTTGTTAATCGTATGCTTCAATGATACCCAACGGATCTGCCTCAAATTGCAATCAACATCTGATTCTCAAGACTAATTTTGAAAAGCAGGCTAAATGTTCTTTGGCTCAAACCGCAAATTAAAACCAGAGTCTCGCCTCTGTTATATATAGGTGGCAGGCGCAACCAAAAAGATAGTTATTCCTTCAAAAAAGTTCTTCCCCTTCCGTTCTTTTTCATTCTTGCAACCCTTTGACGACTGTCACATCATACACGTTGTGCTCGTCAGGGCTGTGCAGAGGGTTCCATACCTGGGCAAAGAACGGGTTGCGTTTGGCTTCCTCGTCGTAATTCCATGGCATGGGGAAGCACTCGGGGCACCAGTGACCACCTAATAGTACCAGTCGGGGAGAGGCTTTGAAACGATGTCCAAAGGCGCATTGCCATTCCAACTGGGTGGACAGGTCGCCACGCACCATCTGCTTGGACAGGCACTTTCCGCCCCTGAATGCAGCCGCTTGCTGCATATCTTCTATATCCAGTTCGTCTTTTGGTTTCGACTCGTCATATCCATGATCCAACATCACGGACTGAGGAGATGGGTGATACAGTTTAAACTCGTTCCAACCCGGAATAGCTCTCCATGCGTCCATGCTGCCATAGAAGGCTGTGATGCGAGGCTCGATGTTGTGCTTCGTCCAATATAACGGTCCCAAGGGCTTTTTGACGGTGGGCTTCAACACCAGATGTTTGATGAGACTGGAAGGGACCAAGCCTCCTAATTTCATCTTAAACGGAGCTTTTTCAGCCATTTCTTGAATGAATTGGTCTATCTTTCCACTTCTGAAATGCAGGTACGATTCAAGGATATCAGAATCGGTGTACCACTGTCCGTGGAAGTTGCGCAGCACAAACCAGTTGGGTTCGGTGAGGTCTTTGAGGTTTCCTAAGTTCAAAGCCGTGAAGGTGTATTGCATAAACGCCCAGTTAACGGTGCGATACTCCGCTCCTCCGCCAATGTTGTAGATGCGGCACCAGAAGTCTTCGGGCAGGTCTTGATTGCACACATGCGACAGCAGTACGCCCGAATCTTTGGCCGTCACCCATTCCAACACGCCGTTCAGGGGTTGGTGAAACATGATGGGGTCTAATGTGTTGAGAATGGAGGGGTATAAGATGCCCGTTTGGCGGAGCGACACCCAATGCTTCAACCCCGATTCGATGACCTCTCTTTCGGCCAAGGCTTTCGATAAAGCGTAGATGTCGTAGATGCTAATCTTGATGGGATCGCCCACGCGTCCCCAGTGAATGGGATCGTTGCGGTCGCCCGTTTGCGCCACCGTTCCGATGTATACCAGATGTACCCGGTCGGGATTGGGCTGTGCCTTGATCGCTCTGATGATGTTTTTCACTGCCCCCACGTTGACCTGCATGGTCTTTTGCGGAAAATAATCGGCTGCCGGCGACACCATTCCGCCCACATGCAGCACATAATCGGCATTCGTCACCCCTCGCAACACGTCGTCGTAATGCGTCAAATCGCCATAAATCACTTCCACACCCGGCAGCGAAGCATAGGGCGCAATGGCCTTACGGTCGTTCTCGGTGGGCAATACCAGCAAGCGAATGTCAAACTCGTCACGCCGTTTCAACAGCTGTTTCAAGCCCTCTGACCCCATGTGTCCGGTGGCACCCGTGAGGAAAATCGTCTTCTTTTGCATCATTCTCATCCAGATTAGGTTGTTCAACACTCTTTGCAAAAATACAATAAATATATGGTAATGTCAACTATCTTTAGTGCACATTCGTCGCTGCGTTTTCATTGTGCCGTGTTCGTTGCGTGTTGGTGGCATTGAAATCATCGGGTCAATGTGTTTAGAAAATATTTAACAACCAACCTCTTCATATTTGGCCTGTGGACAACCAACCTGGCTCTTGGTTGAAAATACGCTCAAAATAAGCGGGATTTATATGTGGCTGATATTTAACTATTTACGCCTGCATGGCGTAATTGACCTCCTATTTTTCATGCTTTTTTAGGCCAAAAACATGGCTTTGGTCGTGAAATAAGCATGGGTTTACTCGCTAAAGTCATCCATATAGGGCATCAAAGTGATGCTTTTAAGGTAGAAAAGTCAATGCTCTAAGCGTAAAATCTGCATTTTCTTGCCCAGCCATTGCCTTGATGCTCTCCGCAGGCCTATTGCTTTTTTCCAGATTGCCAATTTACAAGTGCCGTTTTATAGGTCTTTTTTGATAAAAACAATTTACTTCCTTCGTTCATTTCCGAAGCTCATTCAACGCGCGTAGATGGTTGCAATGTGCCATCACTTTGGTGCGATGCCTGGCCGTAGGGCATTATTATGATGTGAAAATTTCGTGAATAATCGCCGTTTTATTTGGATATTTCGTTGAAAAAACCTATCTTTGCACCGTTCAGTGGAATGAGGGGCTTCGCAGAAAGCTCCTCATTTTATTTTGAATACGGCTGGCATCGCTGCTTGCAAGATGCTTGGAACGAGCGGTAAGAATATATAGTACTAATTAAATATATATGATTGATAAAAGTGTCGTAAAAGAATTGGTTGAAGATTGGCTTCAGGACAAAGACTATTTCTTGGTGGATGTTGAGGTCAGTAAAGACGACAAGATTGTTGTTGAGATCGACCATGCAGACGGCGTATGGATTGAAGACTGTGTGGAACTGAGCCGGTACATAGAAGATCGGCTGAACCGTGACGATGAAGACTATGAGTTGGAAGTAGGCTCGGCCGGATTGGGTCAACCTTTCAAGGTGCCCCAGCAGTATATCAATTTCATAGGAAAAGAGGTCGAGGTGCTTGATGGCGACGGATTGAAATACCGAGGTGTGTTGAAATCGGTAGAGGGCAACAACTTTGTTGTGGCCGTTGACGAGAAGGTGAAGGTGGAAGGCAAGAAACGCCCAGAGCTACAAGCCGTGGATCATACTTTCCAGATGGACAAGGTGAAGTATACCAAGTACCTCATCAACTTTAAATGATGAGGCAGAAACTGATCATTGAATGAAACTAATATATAACATATAACGCTATGGCAGCAAGAAAGAATGTAGAAGAAACCATCAGCATGATTGACACCTTTCGTGAATTTAAAGACACGAAAAACATCGACCGTGCCACATTGGTAAGCGTGTTGGAGGAAAGTTTCCGCAACGTGCTAGCCAAGATTTATGGTAGCGATGAGAATTTTGACGTTATCGTAAATCCTGATAAGGGCGACTTCGAAATATACCGTAACCGCATCGTTGTGCCCGATGGCGAGGTGGCGGACGAAAATAAGGAAATATCGCTGAAAGAGGCTCGCGAGATTGAAGACGACTATGAAGAGGGCGAAGAGGTTTCTGAACAGATTGACTTCGCCAAGTTTGGTCGCCGTGCCATCTTGAATCTTCGTCAGACATTGGCTTCAAAAGTGCTGGAGCTGGAACACGACTCGTTGTACAATAAGTATAAGGATCGCGTGGGACAGGTTATCTCCGGCGAGGTTTACCAGATATGGAAGCGTGAGGTGCTGTTGGTAGACGATGAGAACAACGAGCTGATACTGCCCAAGTCAGAGCAGATTCCGGCCGACCAATACCGCAAGGGCGAGACCATTCGCGCCGTCATCCTGCGGGTGGACAACGAGAACAACAACCCTAAGATTATCCTCTCGCGTACCAGTCCGGTATTCCTGGAACGACTGTTGGAGGCCGAGGTGCCTGAGATTAATGACGGACTCATCTCTATCAAGAAAATAGCCCGCATGCCTGGCGAGCGTGCAAAGGTGGCCGTAGAGAGCTACGACGACCGTATTGACCCGGTAGGTGCCTGCGTTGGCGTGAAAGGCAGTCGTGTGCACGGCATCGTTCGCGAGCTGTGTAACGAGAATATCGACGTGATCAACTACACGTCAAACATCAAACTGTTCATTCAGCGCGCGTTGAGCCCCGCTCGCATCAGTAGCATCAACCTGGATGAGGAGAATCGCAAGGCCGAAGTTTATCTGCAACCCGAAGAGGTGAGCTTGGCCATTGGTCGAGGAGGACTGAATATCAAGTTGGCTTCCATGCTGACAGAATTTACCATCGACGTGTACCGTGAAGTTTCAGATGCCGACGCTGACGAAGACATCTACTTGGAAGAGTTTGATGACGAAATCGATCAATGGATTATCGACGCCATCAAAAGCATCGGTCTTGATACAGCCAAACAGGTGTTGAACGCACCTCGTGAAATGTTAATTGAGAAAGCCGACTTGGAGGAAGAAACCGTCGATCACCTGATTCGGGTATTAAAATCAGAATTTGAACAGTAACACCCCGTGACGCATGCAGCCCTCTGCGAACGAGGACGCTGTAGAAAAACTTCTGCAAATGGGCAGAACAGTTGGGAGTGTGAACATCAATAAGAACAAGAGTTAAATAATTATCAATGAGCATCAGATTAAACAAAGCATTACGTGAATTAAACATAGGACTTCAAACGGCAGTTGAATTCCTAGAAGAGAAAAGTGAGCTGGGAGAGGTGAAGGGCGAGCCAAGCTTTAAGTTGAGCGACGCACAATACCAAGCCCTGGTAGAGGCTTTCCAACAAGACGCAGAGGTGCGCAATCAGGCGGAAAAGATCTTCCAGAAAAAGCCCAAAGAAAAGAAACGCACTTCGGAAGCAAAAGAAGAGCGTGTTGAAGAAGTAGTTGAGACAGCTTCGTCGCAGCAGCGATACAAACCGCTCGGCAAGATTGACTTGAGCGTATTCGATAAGAAGCCTGCCGCTAAGAACGCTGATGCTCAAGACAATCAAAAGGCATCGGAATCACAAGAAAAACCGACAAAGAAGGCTGCTGCCGTCAGCCCAAAGCCTGAAAAAGAAAAAGTAGAGAAGCCAGCAGAAACACCAAAGGCAGCACCAACTGTGGTGGAAGAAAGCAAGAAGGACGACCAGAAAGCGGAAGTCAAGACCGAGGCACCAATTGTAAAGAAGGAGCAAGTGGACCAGAAACAAAAGGTTGACGAGCGTGTTGAGCCGCAGGAAAGTGAAACGTCACAGGTAGTTGACGAACCGCAGGAGAGTGAAGAACCTCAAAGCGACGGAGACGAAATCTTCCAGACCAAGAGTGAGTTGCGTTTACAAAATGCGCCCAAGGTGAACGTGTTGGGAAAAATAGATCTCAGCACCATCAACCAGAGTACTCGTCCCAAGAAGAAAAGCAAGGAAGAACGTCGCAGAGAACGTGAGGAAAAGCGAGATGGTGGACGCAAAAAGCGGGTACGCATCAATCAAGAGCGAGTGGACATCAATGCCGCTTCTAAGCAAATAGGTAACAATGGCGGAGGTAATAAGTCGGGGAATGCTGACGGCCGAAACGCTAATAAGAAAAATCGAAAGAACAGAGGACGTAACCAGAAACCGCTGGAGGTGAACGAGGAAGAGGTGGCACGCCAGGTAAAGGAAACGCTGGCCAGACTCACCAGTAAGGGTACGCAGAACAGGAAAGGTGCTAAATACCGTAAGGAAAAACGTGATGCCATGCAAGAACGCATGAGTGCGGAAGCAAGGGCAGAACGTAAGGAAAGTAAGGTATTGAAGCTCACCGAATTCGTGACAGTTAGCGAATTGGCTACCATGATGGATGTGGATGTCAACAAACTGATTGGAACCTTGATGAGCATCGGTGTGATGGCATCTATCAATCAACGATTGGATGCCGAGACCATCAACTTGGTTGCCGATGAGTTTGGCTTCAAGACCGAATATGTGAGCGCAGAGGTTCAGGAGGCTGTAGCTGAAGAAATCGACGACGAGAACGACCTGTTGCCTCGCGCACCCATCGTTACCGTGATGGGACACGTAGACCATGGTAAGACATCTCTGTTGGACCACATCCGTAACACCAATGTGATTGAAGGCGAGGCTGGTGGCATTACCCAGCACATCGGTGCTTACAACGTACAGCTGGAGAATGGGCGATTCATCACATTCTTGGATACTCCTGGTCATGAGGCCTTCACTGCCATGCGTGCTCGCGGTACGCAGGTGACGGATATCGCCATCATCATCATCGCAGCTGACGACAGTGTGATGCCTACAACCAAGGAGGCCATCGCGCATGCGCAGGCTGCCAACGTGCCTATGGTGTTTGCCATCAACAAGATTGACAAACCGGGAGCCAACCCAGATAAGATTCGTGAAGACTTGGCTCAGATGAACTTGCTGGTTGAAGAGTGGGGTGGAAAATACCAATGTCAGGAAATCAGTGCGAAAAAAGGTATTGGTGTCAACGAATTGTTGGAGAAAGTTCTCCTCGAGGCCGACATGCTTGACTTGAAAGCTAATCCCAATCGCCGTGCGACGGGTAGTGTCATCGAGTCGAGTTTGGACAAGGGACGTGGATATGTTTCTACGGTTTTGGTCAGCAATGGTACGCTCCGTGTGGGTGACGACATCATCGCCGGAACGAGCTGGGGACGCATCAAGGCCATGTTCAACGTGCGCAACCAGCGTATTGAATCAGCCGAGCCAGCCGAACCTGCCATCATTCTCGGACTGAACGGTGCGCCCACGGCCGGTGATCAGTTCCATGTGCTGGAAACAGAGCAAGAGGTTCGCGACATTGCCAACAAGCGTATGCAGCTGCAACGCGAGCAAGGCTTGCGTACACAGAAGCGCCTGACGCTGAGTGACGTATCACATCGTATCGCTCTTGGGTCATTCAAAGAACTGAACATTATTGTCAAAGGTGACACCGATGGTAGTATCGAGGCATTGAGTGATTCGTTTATTAAGATGTCTACCGAGAAGATTAACGTCAATGTTATCTTCAAGTCGGTAGGTCAGATCAGTGAAAGCGACGTCACCTTGGCTGATGCTTCCGACGCTATTATTGTGGGCTTCCAGGTTCGTCCGTCTGCTTCTGCCCGTAAACTGGCCGAACAGAACGGTGTTGAAATCAACACCTACTCCGTCATCTACGACGCCATTGATGACGTGAGGTCGGCTATGGAAGGCATGCTTGACAAGGTAACCAAGGAGGTAGTCACTGGCGAGGTTGAGGTGAAGCAAGTTTACAAGATTTCAAAGGTGGGAACCGTAGCTGGTGCCATGGTGACCGATGGAAAGGTACACCGCTCAGACAAAGCTCGAGTTGTTCGCGACGGAATCGTCGTTCACACCGCTCCTATCAATGCATTGAAGCGGTATAAGGACGATGTCAAGGAAGTGGCAACCGGTTTCGAGTGTGGTATCAGTCTGGTTAATTTCAATGATATCCAGGAAGGTGACATCATAGAAACCTTTACAGAAATAGAAGTAAAGCAAACGTTGTAAGTTTGAGCGCGCGAGTTTTGAGTAGGTAAGTTTTTGAGTTGATAGGTTTTTGAGTTCGTAAATACTTCAATTTACGAACCCTTAAGCACCAACAACTCGTCAACTCGTTAACTTGTAAACTCGTCAACTAACAAACTAATCATATCATCTATTGCAGGGGCGTCCATGAAACATCAGGGAGTTCCTGCATTTACATTTATGGAAGAAGTAAATAACACGAACAACGAATACGTCAGAAAGCTGACCGAACAGAAGTACGAGTTTGGTTTTACCACTGACGTTCATACCGAGATTATAGAGAAGGGGCTTAATGAGGATGTCATTCGGCTCATTTCCGACAAGAAAGGAGAGCCGGAATGGATGCTCGAATTTCGATTGAAAGCGTATCGACATTGGCTGACAATGACACAACCCTCATGGGGACATGTGACGTTGCCCGACATTAATTACCAAGAAATCTCCTATTATGCCGACCCAATGGCAAAGAAACCGACCAACAAGGAGCTTGATCCGGAACTGGAGAAAACATTCGACAAGCTGGGCATTCCATTGGAAGAACGGTTGGCACTCAGTGGAACGGCCGTTGATGCCATCATGGATTCAGTGTCTGTGAAGACCACCTTCAAGGAAAAGCTGAAGGAGAAAGGCGTCATCTTCTGTTCCATGGGCGAGGCTATCAAGGAGCATTCTGCCTTGGTGCGTCAGTACTTAGGCACGGTGGTTCCTTATTATGACAATTTTTTTGCAGCCCTGAACAGCGCTGTTTTCAGTGATGGATCGTTCGTTTTCATCCCCAAAGGCGTGCGCTGTCCTATGGAATTAAGTTCGTATTTCCGCATCAATGCGCGCAATACCGGACAGTTTGAGCGAACGTTGATAGTGGCTGAAGACGATGCGTATGTGAGTTATCTCGAAGGATGTACCGCTCCGATGCGCGATGAGAATCAACTTCATGCCGCAATCGTGGAAATCATCGTGATGAACAATGCCGAGGTGAAATATTCAACCGTTCAGAATTGGTACCCAGGAGACGAACATGGCAAGGGCGGAGTGCTCAACTTAGTCACCAAAAGGGGCGATTGTCGCGGAGTCAACTCCAAGCTCTCGTGGACGCAAGTCGAAACAGGTAGCGCCATTACATGGAAATATCCATCTTGTATCTTGCGTGGAGACGGCTCGCAGGCCGAGTTCTATTCGGTGGCGGTGACCAATCATCATCAAGAGGCCGACACGGGTACGAAGATGATTCACATGGGAAAGAACACCACGAGTACCATCATTTCAAAGGGAATCAGTGCCGGACACAGCCAGAACTCCTATCGGGGATTGGTTCGTGCAACCGCCAATGCGGACGATGCGCGCAACTACAGCTCGTGCGACAGTCTGCTGTTGGGAAGCGAATGTGGTGCTCACACGTTCCCCTATATGGACATTCATAACGATAGTGCCATCGTTGAGCATGAGGCCACGACAAGCAAAATCAGTGAAGACCAGCTGTTTTATTGCAATCAACGAGGCATTCCTACGGAAGATGCCGTTGGCCTGATTGTCAATGGATATGCCAAGGAAGTATTAAACAAGTTGCCGATGGAGTTCGCTGTCGAGGCGCAAAAGTTGCTTTCCGTCTCGCTGGAGGGAACCGTTGGATAAACCGATTTATATCAAAAGAATCATTATGTTAGAGGTAAAGAATTTACATGCCACCATCAACGGCAAAGAAATATTGAAAGGAATCAATCTTGTCATCAAGACAGGAGAAGTACATGCCATCATGGGACCCAACGGTTCGGGCAAGAGTACCTTGAGTGCAGTGCTTGTGGGCAATCCGATGTACGAGGTTACGCAGGGCGAAGTGACGTTCAATGGCAAAGACCTGTTGGCCATGGCGCCAGAAGATCGCGCACACGAGGGATTGTTTCTCTCTTTCCAATATCCTGTGGAAATCCCCGGTGTGTCCATGACTAATTTCATGCGGGCAGCCATCAACGAGAAGCGAAAGTATCAAGGACTGGAGCCGATGAGTGCCGGCGACTTCATCAAGTTGATGAAGGAAAAGCGAAAGGTGGTTGAGTTAGACAGCAAACTGTCCAACCGCAGCGTGAACGAGGGATTCAGTGGCGGAGAGAAAAAACGCAACGAAATCTTCCAAATGGCGATGCTCGAGCCTACGCTCTCCATTCTCGATGAGACGGATTCGGGCTTGGATGTAGATGCGCTGCGCGTGGTTGCCGAAGGCGTCAACAAGCTGAAGAGGCCCGATACCAGCACCATTGTCATCACACATTACGACCGTTTGCTCGATTTAATCAAGCCCGACATCGTTCATGTGCTGTTCAATGGACGCATTGTGAAGACCGGAGGGCCTGAATTGGCCAAGGAAATCGAAGACAAGGGGTACGACTGGATTAAGGCGGAGGCAGAATGATGAACAGTGAGAAACAATATGTCGACCTGTATGCGGATGCCCGCGCCATGATTTTTCAGCATGGTTCGCCCGTGATGAACGACGTTCGTGACGCTGCTTTCGAAGATTTTAAGCGCCAAGGCTTCCCCTCACGCAAGGTTGAACGCTATCGCTATACGGATATGGCGGTGCTGTTTGAACCCAATTATGGATTGAACCTCAACCGGCTGGATATCCCCGTAAAACCCTATGAGGCTTTCAAGTGCAGCGTACCCAATTTGAGTACTTCGCTTTACTTCATCGTCAACGACGCTTTCCACGCCAAGGCGCTGCCCAAAGCAACGCTGCCCCAAGGTGTCATCGTAGACTCTTTGCGGAAGGTGGCCGACACCCATCCGCAATTGGTGAGCAAGTATTATGCCCAACTGGCCGAGACAAAGGACGATGCCATCACGGCACTGAACACCATGCTGGCGCAAGATGGCCTCTTCATCTATGTGCCCAAGCGGGTTAAGATTGACCGTGCCGTCCAGGTGGTGAACCTCCTTCGCTCGGATGTCGACCTGATGGTGAACCGACGAGTGCTCATCGTGCTGGATGAAGGAGCCGAGGCCAAGTTCCTTTTCTGCGACCACACCATGGACGATAAGCATTTTCTGGCTACACAAGTAATCGAGGCTTATGTGGGCGAGAATGCCTCGCTCGATCTTTATTGCATGGAAGAAACGCACGAACACAATACCCGTGTGAGCAACGTGTATGTGGAACAGCAGGCCAACAGCCGCTTCAATCACAACGTGCTCACGCTGCACAATGGCATTACGCGCAACCAACTCAATCTGGTGTTCCGTGGCGAAGGGGCGTCTTGTTGCTGTAACGGCTGCGTCATTGCTGACAAGAAGCAGCATGTAGACAACAATACGTTCATCCGTCATGCCGTGCCTCACTGCGAAAGTCATGAACTGTACAAGTATGTTCTCGATGGTCAGGCCACGGGAGCCTTCGCCGGTAGGGTGCTTGTAGAGAAGGGAGCGCAGAAGACCAACTCGGAGATGCGCAACCAAAACCTCTGCACCACGAAGCAGGCGCGCATGTATACCCAGCCTGAGTTGGAGATTTATGCCGACGATGTGAAATGTGGTCATGGTTCTACCGTGGGTCAACTCAACGACCAGGCCATGTTCTACATGCGCCAGCGCGGCATCAGTGAGCAGGAAGCCAAGCTGTTGTTGGAGTTTGCCTTCATCAATGAGGTGGTCGACAGCATGCAGCTCGAACCCTTGAAAGACCGTCTGCACTACTTGGTTGAGAAGCGCTTCAGAGGCGAACTCGACAAGTGTGCGGGATGTAGAAATTGTTAATCAACCCATCATTGCCTCCCTCAAGTGCTCTCAAAAGCAAACTTGGGCGGAGGTTTTTTCGTGAACGTTCAAACCAAACATTCGTGACAGCCCAAGCCAAAAGTTGGCTCAGAGCGACCTAACAGCCAGTCCATTCTATATATTTTCATTCTATGTACGATATTTCTTCTATCCGTCAGGATTTTCCCATCCTCTCCCGAAAGGTCTACGACAAGCCTTTAATTTACCTGGACAATGCGGCCACCACGCAGAAACCCTTGTGCGTGTTGGATGCCATGCGTGACGAATACCTCAACGTCAACGCCAACGTCCACCGCGGCGTGCATTGGATGTCGCAGCAGGCCACCGAACTTCACGAGGCTGCCCGCGAGACGGTGCGCCGCTTCATCAATGCCCGCTCGGCCGCTGAGGTGGTCTTCACCCGGGGCACCACCGAGGGTTTGAACCTCATCGCCGCCACCTATTGTCAGGCGTTCATGCGCGAAGGCGATGAAGTAATCGTGTCTGCCATGGAGCATCATTCCAACATTGTGCCGTGGCAGTTGCAGGCTCAGCAAAGAGGCATCGTGCTCAAAGTGGTTCCGATGACCGATGCGGGGGAGCTGATGCTCGACGAATACGAAAAGTTGTTTACCACCAAGACCAAACTGGTGAGCCTCACGCAGGTGAGCAACGTGATGGGTACCGTCAATCCCGTGAAGCAGATGACGGCTACGGCGCATGCCCATGGCGTGCCGGTGGTGATAGATGGTGCGCAGAGTGCGCCCCATTTCAAGGTGGACATGCAAGACATTGATTGCGATTTCTTTGTCTTCAGCGGGCACAAAGCATACGGCCCCACGGGCATTGGCGTGCTTTATGGTAAGGAAGAATGGCTCGACCGCTTGCCGCCCTATCAGGGAGGAGGCGAGATGATCAGCCATGTGTCGTTCGACAAGGTTTCTTTCGAGCGACCGCCATTGAAGTTCGAGGCGGGCACACCTGATTACATCGCCACGCATGGGTTGGCCGTTGCGCTCGAATACCTGTCATCCTTGGGCATGGACAACATAGCCCAGCATGAACACGAGCTGACCGCTTACGCCCTTGATCGCATGCAAACCATTCCCGGGATGCGCATCTTCGGCGAGGCGGCTCATCGCGATGCAGTTATCAGCTTTCAGGTTGGACACATCCACCACATGGACATGGGCACCTTGTTGGATAGGCTCGGCATCGCCATCCGCACGGGGCACCACTGCGCGCAGCCGCTGATGCAGCGGTTGGGTGTTTTAGGAACGGCGCGCGCCTCCTTCGC
>URFI01000037.1 GCA_900547085.1 uncultured Prevotella sp. | reverse complement strand
GTTAGACTGTCCGGAACAAAACCAAACCTCGCCAAGGAGGATATTTCTCAGGGTTAACACCTCGCCATCAGAGAATGTGATGGAGTATGGGCCTCCCGCCGAGATGGTATGCAGTGTGGCTTGCCAACGGCCGTTACTGTCGCTTTGCGTCATGATGCGTTTGTCACTCCACGATGCTTTAATCGTTATTTTACTGTTTTTCTTGGCAGTGCCTGTGAACCTGACATCCGCCTGTTGTTGCAGCACCATGTTGTCTCCCCATATTGAGGTCAAGGTCACCTTGGCAGTAGTGGTGCTCGGTGTTACACAAGCCACAAGGAGTGCGGCACAAGATAAAAAGAATTGTTTCATTTTCGTGTTATTTCTTCTTGGTAAACATTTCCGAAACGGTCGGTCACTCGCACGGTCAATTTAGAATTGGCATGGCGAGGCGTAGCGCGGAACATGTGTTTGGTGGGCAGGGGCGAAATCCAGCTTTCCATGGTCTTTCGATTGTCCTTAACCATTTTGACGGCAGCAGGGTCCAGACCGGTGTATTGCGTCATCACACCCATCGGTTTGCCGTTTTCCAACCACTCCACTTTCCATTGGTCGTCATAATTCCACACATTGGCGATGATATCCTTGGGATATTCTTTCACCGTGCCAGGCGCATACGCCCTGAACTGGTATGTCTTGGGATAGCCCGTACTCTTGTAATACCAACTTACCTTCTTGCCATCCACCTCAAAGACCTGACATCCCTGCGGCGTACCGTCAAGGCATAATGGAGCGTGCCACCATGTTCCACATACGGCTCCGATGTTGTGTTCCATCTGATGGTTGTTGAAAATGACGTTCGAATTGGTATGCATGTGCCCTGTAAGGAAATGCGATTCGTAGCCTTCAAGCAGTTTGAAGAGCGACTCAGCATTGATGGTTTCGCCTCCTAAGTATTCGTAGGTGTAAACAAACGGTTGTTCTTTCACCGTGGATCTAAAAGGAATATGCGCTGCTACAAACACTACGGTGCCTTTGGGAACGTATGAAAGATCTTGTTCCAACCACTTGAAGGTTTTCTCGTCGATATATCCTACATAGAAGTATTGTCGTCCAACGTAAAAGCAATTATTGATAACGATATAGTGTGCGTTGCCTTTGTTGAAAGAATAGCATGATGGTCCGAAATACGTTTCAAACGATTGGTAGGATGTTTCATGCGTTCGGCCATTGTAGTCCATGTCGTGATTTCCAATCACTCGATAAAAAGGAAGGTCGATGCGCTGTGCCTGTTGCATGTAATCCTCAAAGAATGTTGTCGGCGTGTCCCAACCAATGTCACCGCATGACAGCCCAAAAGCGTCTTGGTCTTGGATTGAGGCCAACAGCTTGCGATAGTCGTCCACTACTGGGCCGTATTTCGACCAGTGCTCTTTGGTGCTGGCTTGCACATCGGCCTCTACGATAGCTATATGTTTTGAGTCGTCCTTGGGATTTTTTTTGAGTTTGAAATTGTATTCCATCTGTTGTTTCTGCTGGTCAATTTCTTGATAAAACAGGGGTATTCCCCTATTGGTTTCGGTGAGATATCCGACAGGCGTGGATATGTACACAAACCGTGTGTCACCCACGTTTGGTATGCGATATACGCCGTTCTTGTCTGTCGTTACACAGCGTTTCCCATCTGTCACCACAACATTGGGTACACCCTTGCCTTCGCAAGTGACCGATCCATACAGCTCGTGTGGATTAGGCACATGGTCTTCGTCCAACGCTTCTTTCAGCTCTTTCCACCAATCATAGAGGATGATATGCACGATGTCGAATATCATGACACCGTCAGACTCTTTGAGATTCATGCGGACAGCATTCTGAAACTGCAAGGAGTTTTTCCGGTAATCTTCTACATATAGGCCTCCATAGAATGGCTTGGCACCCTGCAACAGCTGCCTTGTATATTTGCAACCGCCTTCCACGCAGAGGTATTCGCCTGACGAGGCTTCGCTGTCGGTCTCGTTTTTGTACAATCCTGACGACTTGTAATAATCGTCTATAGTTACATTTTTATAATAATTACCGTTGGTGTAGAAGTCTATCAGTTCAGCATAGCCATATTGGCGATACTCAGGCGTGGCCCATGGGAAATCCTTTGAGGGGTCATACTTGTTGCTTGCCCAGTTCACACCCACCTCATAATAGGTAGGGTACCATGCCCCCGTGTATGAGGCCAGTATACATTGGGAATCTATTTTTTTAATAGCGGATCTGACATCCTTTATAAAACCATAGATGACAGAGGCACGCCACTCTATCCATTTCTTATAATACGGTCCGGGAATCCTGTCGAACGAGCCTTTGTCGTTGGCTTTCCATTCGTATATGTCTTCTGGATATCTGTTTAATTTTTGACCGATGTATTTTTCAAACAAGGTGCGCGATGCTTCCGAAAAGTCTGAGTCGATGCAATCATAGCGCGCCCTGTCCAACATGATACCGTCAAACTTAAAACGTTTTACCACCTCTTTCACGATGTTGATTTCATGACTTTGCACATCTTTCAAGGCCGGATTTAAGAACATGGACGTTTTACCATTTAGTTCTGTCACGGGGATGAGTCCTTTTCCAGGAACATAATTGATGGATTGCCACTTCTTGTTTTTCCCAAAGACAGCTCCTCTTAACTGGCCGTGCGCTTTGCTTCCGTCAGCGAAGATGTTCATGCCGGCAAAGATAACCATGCCACGCTTGTGAGCTTCGGAGATGAACGTGTTGATAAAATCAAAATCAGGACGTGTAAATCCCTTCCACGTTCTTTTCCTCGATGTGTACTTACTGTCGTAAAGCACCTCGCCGGTGTTATCCTTAATGTCCAGTACTAAATGTGTGATACCGGCCTCATGGCATTTGCCAACGTAATACCTGATGGAGTCAGGATAGCTGAATCGCTCGAAGTTGGCCGAGCAATCCAACCACATGACCTTGGGTTTGGTTGTAGCAAAAGTCAGTAAGGTTGTGCACAATAGGAATAGTGTGAGACAGGCTCTTTTCATAAGTCGTATATTATTTGTTATTACTTTGTTTTGTCGATGGCTTTAGCTATGCCTTCCCTGGCATATTTCCATTGATTGGCTTTCTTAAGATGAATCATGTCAAACAGAAAATAACCGTTACAAGCATCCATGCATGCCTTGACAGATTGCACGATGGCTTGGTTTTCCTGCTCTTGGGTGGCTATATTGGCCGTGTCCCAATTACCGACATCGGGCCCTCCCACTACTTTGGGACAAGCACCTTTTATCTTTGACATAGCCTGTAGGCAGAATCCCTGCATGGTCCATTCAGTATTGCCATAAACACGTAATGGCGAGGCATACGCACCAATGAGCATTTGATCCATCAAGTCAGCGTATCCGCAGGAGTGATAGTTTTTAGTTGCCCAACTATAATAATCAGAGGTTTTAAAATTAGGGGATCCCCAATTCACACCCACAGTGTAATAGGTGGAATACCACCCACCGACATACACGCCAAATTGTATTTTTGAATTGACGCTCTTAACTGCGTTTCGTGCTTTTTCCATAAAGTCGCGAATGGTTTTTGCTCTAAACTCCAACCATTTCTTTGTGTAATCAGAAGATTTCCCCGATAGCTTTGTCGCGCCTTTGGGAAGGATGTCTTCTGGGAAATTAGAGACTTTGCTTCCCATATACGTTTCAAATTTTTTGCGAGAAAGATCAGAGAAATCAGCACGCAAATCCAAATATCTGCCTCGATCCAACACGATACCATCAAGATCATATTTCGCAAGATCTCGCAACAAGTTGCAAAGAAAAGTTTGCACTTCCGGATTGACTGGATTTAGAAACTTGGTAGGTTCAGCCTCGTCCATAATACTGACAATACCCTGAGCCGTACTCATCTGTGTTGCCCATGCCCTCTTGCTCTCGTCACGATACACCATGCCCGTTCCGTTGTTCATGGTGTTTCCTCCCACAAACGTGTTAATGCCTGCATGAACTTTCAAACCCAATTTTCGTGCGGCATCTATGAACGCTTGCAAATAGTCCCACGTGGCCGTGCGGTCTATCTTTGTATAGCCTGTAGATGTCCATGCGTATTGATATTTCACTTGTTCTACTGTAGAGGTCTTGAATAACACATCACCGCATGTGGGTCGCACGTCTACCACGATATCCGTGAAACCTGCGTCTTTAGCCAGGGTCAAATCTCGTGTTATAGCCTCTTTGCTATTGGCGAAATCAGGAAAATTCGCTGCTGCGTCAATCCAGATATATCTCGGTTTGTCGGTTTTATTTTCTATTTCTTTGTTATTTTCCTGTTCTTCCTTTTGTTTGTTTTGTCCCCAATAATCTATTGGGTCTTTTGAGCCACATGCTAAAAGGAACAGTAGTGTCAGTAATAAAAGGCTGATAGTACAATGTTGTTGCTTCATCCGTTGTTCTTTATTATTTTATTATTGCCATTAAATTTACGGTTCTTTTTTCATCATCCAACAAAATGGATATGTTTTTTATCAACCGTGAACGATAAAAGCCATCTCAATGCAGTGACATGGTCAAAGCATTGAGATGGTTGAATGAAAGATTATAAATCCAAACAGTCGCAGCGCACGCAACCAACATATCCGTTGGTAAACATGAAGTAGATGTACAGATAGTATCCGTCGTTCGATACTCTCAGTGCGACGTCGCCTGTTCCATTTGCGTTTTGTTTTCCTAATGCCTTGCCTCCGTACTTGCCATTTATATCCAAGCCTTTTGAAGAGAAGTCAAGCACCTGCGTATCCAAATTGCCCCCACCTGTGTCGAACAAGTAGATGCAATCGTCTGTACCCCATGTCCAAAGGTTCACAGAGTTAGAAATGAAGTAGTGTGCTTTGTTAAATACGGTATAGTCTACCGCATTCTGAAGCCAGTTGGAAGATATTTCTGGTCCCTTGGCTTTGATAGAATTGGTTTTCCCGTCAAACAACGAGGCATGCCTTGGTGCGGCATAGTATGCAGCGAAATAGTCGCTTGTGGGGTCAGCTGGATTGCTGTATATTACGTCCGCATTATTACCCCAGTTGCCTAAGCCTTGGGCTTGAACCATGACTGGCGTGGTAGAAACCAGCTTTCCGGCTTTCACCTGCCAGCGTGCAAATTGTCCTGCGGTACCATGTATAGGTGCCGTAATGATAGCTTCGCCGTCCAAGCTACCAATAACAGATAGTTTGCGTCCCATCTGTGCGCTTGTGGTGTATTCCAAATACTTTTCAGGCTTACCCTTGACACCCTTTACTCTCCAGATAATGAACTTTCCATCTTTCTGATTATTGAAGTTGCAGAACAATATATTATCGTTATCATCGGCTGTGGCATACATGTTTGTCAGACTCCCAGCAAATTCGCTGATGTCGATATGACCCGCTATCTCTCCGGTTTTGGCGTTGAGATATACCGCTTGTCCATTGCCTCTCTCATTCACGACAACATAGTTGTTAAGAGCTGCGACACCTGTGGTCATGTGGTTTTGGGTTAGTCCGATGTCCACAAGTTTCTTTACCCACAACAGTTGAGCGCTGCTGGCGCGCAACCCATTGTTGATTTTTTGTGGAATTTCTTTTTTCACTGTATACACCATCGAGGTAACGCCATCTTGCGCCGTAACCTTGAATTGTTGCTCCTGGTCATAGTCAAGAGCTACGACTGTTGGATCAGGAGAAATGGTGGCTCCGTGAGAGATGCTCACCATTGCAAGTTGTTTGCCAATCTCGTCAGCAGAGACAAGGGAGATTACCTTGTCTGCTTCCTTCACAAGACCACTTAAGTTGGCATTTGGAAGGTCAAACTTAGTAATGGCACACTCGTTGCTTTTTCTTATTTCGGCCACTACTTTATAGTCTGCCTTCCCTCCATTCTGGTCGGTCACGGTAATCGTGTTCTCCTTCGTCAAGTCCATAAAATACAGCTTAGGTGTTACATACACGTTGTTTTCGAGACTTGCGAACACCCGCATCTTTTTGAGTGACGACTTGTCGAGAACATTGTCAGACAACCGTGGATAGTTGTAGGGAAACACAACAGTAATCACTTTATTTTGATAGTCTATCTCACTCGTGAAGTTGTTTTCATCCCTGTCATCATCAATAAACCGTGCTGTGAGATTGGTGATGCCGTTTCGCTCTATATTAGGATGAAACTCCTCTGGCTCTTGGCAACCTACCCATGTAAAAATAAGCAGCAGGTTGCAGGCTAATGTTAATATTTTGGTTTTCATATTTGTCAATACTTAAAAGTTGTTATTTCCATTCATCAAACTGTTTGGCCAACTTATTGTTCTTCAATTCGGATGTAGGAACAGGCAGCCTGTAGAGTTTTGACGAGAACTTACGGTCTTGACCGTCACAATCAACATACTCGTATGTGCCGTTGGTAATCTTCATACCGTGACAGCGGTAGTTGTTATACTCAATATGAGCCAGTTTCCACCTGCGCATATCCCAGAACAGATGTCCTTCGTAAGCTAATTCCACCTTACGCTCGTTGCGGTAATCCTTAAACCAAGCGTCACCGGTAGAGGTTTTCACAGGCAGTCCAACACGTGCCCGCACGCGGTTCATGAGCGTCTGTGCCTCACTGGTTTTGCCCAATCTGAAAGCAGCCTCGGCTTTGTTCAACAACACCTCGGCAAAGCGTATTTCTACCCATGGTTGCGAGCTGTGTTGTCCCTTGATGTCCGTTAGTTTTTCGTCGAGCAGCTTACGAAGAAAATATCCTGTTGTGGTTTTGCCGTAAGAGTAAGCCTGCTCACGATAAGCCATGAACTCACCGTTCTTACCTCCTACGCTGCAATCCATCTTGCGTCCCTTCCATTCGCTTCCCGCATATATGATGGTAGCGGCAAATCGGGGTTCAAGCTGGTCGTAAGGAGGCTGTTGGTTGGTGGTTTCATGCCATGGAGTCCAGTCCACGGTTTTGCCATCTTTAGTCTCGTAGCACTCCACCATTTCCTGCGTAGGTGTTCCCATGGCACCAAAATCGTATCCGTCGCACTGTGGCACATAGTATTGGTCAAAGCTGTGGTAAGGTCCACTGTCCTTGTTATACCTGAAGGCCAATATGCATTCGTTGTTGTTACCACTCCATGCGTCAGCGTAATTGGGTGCCAAATCGTACAGTCCGAGCTTCTCTACCTTGTCAGCCGCGTCGTATGCAGCCTGCCATTGTTCTGCGTAAAGCATGGCTCGTGACTTCAGGGCGTAGGCTGCTCCTTGAGTTACCCTGCCTTTTGCGTTGGGGTCTGCCCACTCCTTAGGAAGGTTAGCTGCAGCAAAGTCAAGATCATCAGCGATAAATTTCCAAGTTTCTTCAGCCGAACTAAGTGCTTTGTCATTGCTTTCCGGCAAGTTTTCATAGATAATTACGCTACCATGCCGTTTGGCCAACTGGAAGTATAGGTATGCGCGGAAGAAGCGAGCCTGAGCCTCCCAGCGTGCGTTTTGCTCCTCAGAAAACTTAGAATATTGTTTCTGCATGGCTAAAAACTGGTTTATCTGCCTGATACTTCCGTAAGCAGCACCCTCGCTCCACACATTATATAGACAGCCATCGGGTGTCACCACGGATGGGTCGGTAACATAAACATTGGGGTGCCCTGCACGATGGCCCAATGAAACCGATCCATATTTGAAGGCATCGGTAAGGCTTTCGGTCAGGCTACCGCCAAACTGCGTTTCTCCAAACTGGCCGTATCTGTGCAAAACGGTATAAAAAGCATTCACGTTTTTATCAACGTGCTTTGCGTCTTGCCAAACAATCTCATCACTTACGGTCGCTGTTTGAGTAACGCCATCCAGCCAGTCGTTACACGATGTCAAGGGCAAGACTGCGCAAAATGCCACCGCTAGGTTAAAACATATATTTTTCATACTGTCAAATCTTTTAGAATGTTAGTTTTATTCCCATGGTATACGTCCTCTGCTGTGGGTAGTACCCATTGTTTACAGAAGGAGACTCAGGGTCTATGTTGTATTTGGTCAGACTACTGAATGTCAACAGGTTGAAACCCTCCACATATAGTCTTGCACCCTCAATGCCTATGTTAGTTAGCCATTGTTTGGGGAAGTTGTAGCCAATTTGCGCTGTCTTTAACCGCATGTAGTTGCCAGAGCGATACCAGAACGTGGAAGAGAAGCCGTTGTTGTTGCTCGGACCTGAAATCTCAAGACGAGGGAACTCTGCGTTGGGGTTGTCGGGTGTCCACGATTTCTCTACCAAATAAGTTGGTGAGTTACCACCGTGGTAAAACGGCTTTGTATAGGCCGTGTTGTCTTGGATGCCCGAACCGCTATATTGTCCGGTCAAGGCCACAACATTGTCCAAGCCCCAAGAGAACAGCAAGTCAAAGTCGAATCCCTTCCAATCGCCAAACAAGTTGAACGAACCTGTGTGTGTTGGGGTTGAGCTTTTACCTACATAGCCTTGGTCTTGGGCAGCGGTTATCACACCATCACCATTCAGGTCCACATATTTTATATAGCCCGGCAGTGCTTTATAACCAACGACAGTCGGTGAATTGGCTATATCTGCCTCATCCTTGAACAGTCCTGCGCCCATGAAACCATATTTGGCACCAATTTGTTTACCTGTGATGCGTTGGTACTCTGGAGCATTGTCTGTGTCGCCGGCGTATTTCAGCCAACGTCCATAAGCGTACGACCATATCAATTTTCCACCATAATTAAAATTTCCAATGTGGTTGCGATGGGTTAAAGCCACCTCAAATCCCTTGTAATCAGCCTTGTTTAAATTGGCTGAGTTGTGATAGTATCCACCACGTGACGGTGGGAACGCACCCACGACAGACGAAATTTTGTCATACTCATATTTATAGAACACATCAAATTCGATACCTAAAAGGCCATTCCACAAGGTTGCGTCTACACCAAGGTTGTAGTTCATGCATTGGGCCCACCGTAGGTTAGGATTGCCTAAAACGCTGGCGTACATCATCGACTGACTTCCGCCACCCAGCACCAATGCGTTTTTCACCAATGTCATCGCGTTGCGCCATTGAAATGCGTTCAATCCGCTACTTGTTCCTGTTTTACCAACGCCAGCACGCAGTTTCAGGTTATTCACCCAGTCGGCGTCAAACCATTTTTCGTTATTGATACGCCAACCCAACGACAAACTGGGCAAAAACACCCATCTGTTATTCATACCACCAAAAAGATAACTACCATCATAACGTGCCGAAGCCTCTAAGTAGTACTTGTCATCATAGTTGTAATTGAGCCTGCCGACAAATCCAGCCACCCGCGTAAATCCGCTATAACCACCTATCGTTGGCATCTTTTCTTTGCCGTCGCCAGTCAAGTTGGTAATCTTGCTAAGCTCGTCAAGCTGCAAGAAGTCCAATCCCGTACCGGTTGCACTCAGGGCGTTGCTCTTGTTTTCGCGCGTCTCGGCCAATAACAACACACCCACGGTGTGCTTGTCAAACCTGTTGTCGTATGTCACACTGGTTTGTGTGGTAAAGTTGTAACCCTTGCTGGCGGCCTCACTCAGTGACACACTGTTTCCTTGGGCATCGAAAGCTTTATAATAATTCAACGTCTTGGATGCGGAGGTGGGCAGACTCATCTGCATCACCTCGTAAGGATTGCTTAGCACCTTGTTGAAATAGAAATTAGCATCGTAAGCTCCTTGAAACTTCACACTTAAGCCTTTCAGCCAAGGTGCATCATATTTCAGACTGAAATTGGTCTGGATAAACGAGCGATTAGACTTGCTGTATCCTGACTCATTGATGGATGCCAATGGGGCAACAGGTGACGATGCTGTTGGTGTAGACACAGCATAAGTTCTTCCCTGATATTCCATAGTTTCCGGAACGTATGGCAAAGCCCTAATGATTTGCTGTGGAATGTTATGCCAATCGTTTGGGTTGGCAGAGTATCTGGGTGCGTTGCGCTTCTCTATACGCCCAGCTATGCCCAGCGTAAAAGTAAGGTTGTCGGTTATCTTTGCGTCAATGTTTGAACGTAGATTCAAACGGTCATAATCGAAATTGTCAATATTGCCGTTTTCTTTCAAATAACCCATTGATGCGAAAAACTTCACCTTGTCGTTTCCACCCGATGCGGAGACATTGTGGTGCATACGGTTTCCGGTTCCAAACATTTTTTTGTACCAGTTGGTGTTGCCCCAACCGTCAACTCCGTCACGCATCTTTTGTACCATTTCATCTGTAAAGACGGGGGCATCGCCCTGCAATTCGCGTGCTTTGTTGTACCAATAAGCGTATCCGGGGCCGTCAAGCCACACCTGATTTTGTGCGTTCTCGCTCAATCCGAAAGCTCCCGTGTAGGAGATGGACGTCTTGTTTTTGCTACCTTTTTTCGTGGTTACGATAAACGCTCCGTTGGCATCCAGACCATAGACAGACACAGCGGCCGCGTCTTTCAAGATAGACACCGATTCAATTTCATTCGGATCCAATCCGTTAAAGTCGGCTGAGGTGCGTCGAATACCATCAATAACGTAGATGATACCCCCTTGTCCGCGCATGGTGAGCGCCGCGTTATCACTACCGGGCTGCCCGCTTGATTGTACGGCTGCCACACCCGCAATGCGGGGTCCGATAATATTACTGATACTCATGGTTGGTGCCTTGAGTATCTCTTTGTCAGAAACTGTGGAGATTGCGCCCGTAATACTTCCTCGCTTTTGTGTGCCATAGCCCACTACTACGACCTCGCTTAAAGCGGCGACATCCTCCTTCATCGTAATGTCAATCGTCTTGCGATTGCCCACCTTCACTTCTTGCGATACCATGCCGACACTTGCAAAAGTCAATATGTCATTAGCTTTAGCCTCGATTTGGTACCGTCCATCAATGTTAGTAACCTGTCCTCTCGTCGTTCCTTTCACAACGATAGACACTCCTACCACAGGCTCACCATTCGTGTCGCTGACTGTTCCTGTTATCACATTTTGCGCATAGCCTGCTGCCACGCATGTGACTGTTAGGATCAAGGACACAACAAGCCTCCTGATACAACATCTTATTTTTTCCATTAATTATGATTTTTAGGTTAGTGAATGAATTAAATATTAAAATGCTCACAGTATCTATGATACAAGTGGCCTGCTTGCAAATATGCGGAATTGGGACTCATAAAGTGTGAGAACTCAAAGGTAATGGCGTTTTCCATTCCGGCTTTCCGCGCGGCTTCAAGTTTCAACAGCAGTTTCTCCCATTTGATTGGCAGGAAGCGGATGGGCATGTCGCGGTCAAACGATTCAATGTTTGTCCAGCATTTCATGCCGTATCTGTCTGCCAATTTTTTGTTTACCACAAGATAATCGTACAGTTCGCCATAGTCTACCTGTCCGTCTTGGAATGCCAAGATATCCACGGCACCCTTGACGTTGCCCAAAATCTCGTTCCATTCTTCTTCATGTTCTCTCACAGTAAGAGCCTTGTCGCCACTCATCACTTGGTCAGTCTTCACGCCGTGGATATAGGGTGAAACCATGGTCGTGAGGTTACCCGACACGGCTTTGGCGTGCTTGCCCACCTCAGCATATATGCGTGACATGTTTTTTGTTCGACGACTGATTTCTTGTGACAGATACCATCCCTTGAAAGAAGGATGTTTGCCATATTTGGCCCACACCTCATCGATTAAGCTTAGGTTCAGGTCTATCTCTTTTTGGAACAGTCCCTCTTGCCAATACTTGCCGGAATCATACATACCGAAGAAGAAATTCATGCGATGTTTGTCGGCGAGTGTCAAGAACATTTCTACCAAATCAACTGGTGGATAATATACATCTTCTTTTCCGATGAGAGTTGAGAACGGTGCGGCAATCCACTTTCCCAGTCCGGCACGGATGAGAACAACAGTGTTGATGCCCATCTTTTTCATGGCTTTGAAGTCTTGATCCCATTCTTTCTTGCCCCAGTTTTGGTGCGGAATGTCCCAACTTATCTCATCCAGAAATGTAGCTTTAATAGGCATGCCTTTCATAGCGTGCGGCGTAGCAAAAGTCTCGCCGTCCTCGTGCTGCACAAAAGCGTTGTCCACCTTGGTATAGGAAGACAGAATTTTGCTACCCAGTACAAGCGATGAGGCACCAATCACTTGCTTGATAAAGTTTCTCCTGTTTGTCATGGTTTGCTTTATTTGGTATCGTTTGCCTTGACTATTTCTTCTAACGTAGTCCAGCATTGGTACATTCCTCTTGGTACATGGAAACATCCTTTCCATTTTCCACCCTTCAATGGCAACAGCACTTCGCCGCGCCTGTTGAGGTATCCGTACCATTCAGCATACTCGTCATCTCTGAAATGTGTCCAAGCATATTCGTGTACCTTCTTGAACCAGTCCATACACCTCTTGTCTCCCGTGAGCTGATAGCCCTTGAGCATAGAGATAAGGGTTTCGATGTGTACCCACCACAGCTTCTGATCCCATTCCAATTGCTGGGGAGGACAGCCGTTGCGATCCATGAAGTAATACAGGCCACCAAACTCCTTGTCCCATCCATACTCCAACATGGTAAGCGCGGTGTCCTTGGCTTTTTCTATCAGTTCGGGTCTATTCAGGCGTTTACCCAAGTCCATGATAAACCACATAGCCTCTATGGCATGTCCTGGTGTTACCTGTCTGCCCTCGAAGCAGTCTACCAAGTTGCCGTCGGCACCCACGTTTTCCACAATGATGCCGCCAAGCTCTGGTCGGTAAAACACGTCCATCACTTCATGGATGCACGTTTCCATGGTCTCGAGTAGATAGCTTTCATCAAGAAGATGCTCTATCTCCAAGGCCAAGTTGCAGAGTATCATGGGCAGTGCAAAGTTTTTCATGTTGCGTGTTCCCGGATGTATCTTGTTCCACTTACCTTTGGGATTGTCTACCTTCGACAGAATGATATCGAACGTTTTTTTGGCGATGGTGGCGTATTCGTCATTGCCTGTGGCCAAACTTAGCTGTCCGAAAGCCATGGCTGCGAACGTGTACGAGAAGATGTTGTAAGGCTCAACCAATGGTTTGCCTGTCCTATCCAGCGAGAAATACCAGTTGTACTGGCCGTCATGTCCATGCTTTTTTAAAAACTCTGCTCCTTGGATGGCACAGTTCAACCATTCCTCGTTTTTCTCTACCTTGTTATATAGCATGGCGAACAACCACACCTCACGACACTGCAACCAAATAAATTTGTCTGTGTCAAAAAAATTTCCTTTGCGATCTAAGCATGTGAAGTATCCACCATACTCTTCGTCTTGTGACTTCTCAAGCCAAAAGGGAACCACTTTCTGTAGTAATTCACTTTTGTACAAGTCGGCTAATTCTTTCAATTGATTTATATCCATAGCTATATGATTTAAATATTACTTGATAAAATTTCCCTGTATGTCAACTTCTTTCCAGTGAAAGGGATCGAGCATTTGGTCTATCAGTACGGCCATTTCACCTCGTGTAATGACGTG
>URFI01000036.1 GCA_900547085.1 uncultured Prevotella sp. | reverse complement strand
TTATGTGCAACTTTTTGCTCATATTTATCAACTTAAATTAATTCCGCCAACGGGTTTATAATGTAAGAATACATGAAAAGATTATTCATCGCTATTTTATTTATCCCCATGCTGTCTTCATGTCATGAGAGTCTGGAAGACAGATGCGCAAGGGAAGCCAAGGAATATACAGATAAATACTGCCCTACCCCAGTTGTTAATGGTACGAGAACAGACAGTGTGACCTTTCAAAAAGACACCAAGACCTACACTTATCACTGTTCATTTGTAGGTGAGTTGGACAATGCGCAAATTGTAGCACAGAACAGGACTAAAATTCACCAACTCATGGTGAAGGAGATTAAGGATAATACAAGTATTAAGAAACTAAAAGAAGCAAAATATAATTTCGCCTACATAGTGCATTCAGATAAAGAACCACAGAAAATATTGTATCAGCAAACAATCAGCGTTGCCGACTATCAAGGTACTTATTGAGGGGGGGCTTGTTAGAATCTTGCAAGCATTAGACGATACACATTATCGTCTAATCTAAAAAGAGAATGCATCGAATTTGATGCACTCTCCTCTATAACATGTTCCTGTTATTCAGGTTTCATATTGGTGTAAACAGTTTGCACGTCGTCAAACTCTTCAAGCCGCTCTACCATCTTATCAATCGTTTCACGCTCCTCGGGAGTAAGGTCTTTCAAGTCGTTCGGGATGTATGTAAACTCAGCACCTGTCACTTCAAAACCGTCCGTTTCCAGATGCTTTTGAATTTCACCAAAGCTCGTCGGGGCGCCATAGATGGTTATTTCGTCCGTCTCCTCATCTTCATCATATTCATCTTCCACACCATAATCTATGAGGTCGAGTATCAGTTCATCCATATCCAAGCCATCTTTCTTCTTAAATGTGAAAACAGCTTTATGGTCAAAGAGGAATGCCAGTGAACCGCTTGTCCCCAAGTTGCCATTGAACTTATTGAATACAGACCGCACATCCCCAACAGTTCGGGTGGTATTGTCCGTCAAAGTGTCTACCAAGATAGCCACTCCATGAGGACCATACCCTTCATATGTGACCGATTTGTAGTCGCTTTGATCTTTCCCCATCGCATTCTTAATGGCACGATCAACATTGTCTTTCGGCATGTTTTCGCGCTTGGCATTGGCTATGAGGGCGCGCAAAGCGGGATTGTTTTCAGGATCAGGTCCTCCAGCTTTTACTGCAATTGCAATTTGTTTACCTATTTTCGTGAATGTACGAGCCATGTGGCCCCATCTTTTCAGCTTCGTTGCTTTACGATACTCAAATGCTCTTCCCATTGGAATAAAATTATTTAATCCTCTTCATTGAAGAGGTTTAGGACGAAGAACTTTCGTTCCTAAATGTTGATTGTTAAATGATATATGAACGTTTATATTCACAAAACCATGGCAACCGAATCATCGAAGTTCAGCGCCAAGCTTTTCTGTGAGATTCTTTATAAGTTTCTGCATGATTCCGTCAATCTGCTTGTCATTCAATGTTTTTTGCTCATCTTGCAGGATAAAATTGACGGCATAGCTCTTTTTGCCTTCCGGCAGATTCTTGCCTTCGTAAACATCAAAGAGCTCAACGCGCTTCAGTAACTTCTTTTCTGTCTGGAAGGCAATCTTTTCTATTTGCTCGAATTCTGTTTGCTTATCTATCAACAGGGCCAAATCGCGACTAACGGCAGGATACTTAGACAGCTCTTTGTACTCAACCTTATTCTTACGAGTTAATTTCATAAGTGCCGTCCAGTTGATTTCAGCAAAATAAACTTCACCAGCTACATCAACCTGCTTTAGCAACTTTTTACAAACAACACCCAATTCAGCAATGATTTTCCCTCCTCGATTCATGATGGTCAAACCATGAGAGAAGATATTGTTGTCACTTTTTTCTGTTACCAACATGCCAGAAGGCACGCCTAACCGGGTAAAAATATTTTGAACATAGGCTTTCAGTTCGTCAAATGAACTGGGCTCATCTGCATGTGCCCAACTTCCTTCCACACGTTTACCAGTAACCCATAGTCCTAAATGATAAGCTTGCTGATATGCCTTAATCGGATCTTCCTCATTCTCTCGCTCTGCTACATATTGGTAACAGTTACCAAACTCAAAGAAGCGCAAGTTTGTTTGCTTACGATTCACATTGCGCATGATGCTTTCAAGGCCTCCAAACAACAGCGTCTGGCGCATCACACCCAGGTCGGTACTCAAAGGATTCATGATCTTTACCGTTGCCTCCTCTGGGTAACGGTTCAAATCATGATAATAAGACGTCTTGGTAAGCGAATTGTTCAGAATTTCATGAAAACCACATCCAACCAACTGTTCACCCACCAGGTTTTCCAAATGGGCTGCTCTATCCTCATCACCCTGTATGGCCAACGAACTCTTGAGCTGTGTTGGAATTTCAACATTGTTATAGCCATAGATACGCAGGATATCCTCTACAACATCACAGGGACGCTGAACGTCAACTCGGTATGCGGGGACAGACAATTCAAGACCTTCTTGATTCTCGCTCTTGATTTCCATTTCCAGGCTTTCCAAGATGTTCTTCATCACTTCTGGCTCTATCTTTTTACCAATGAGACCGTTCACATAGTCGTATGAAAGTGACACTTGGGCGTTTTCAATAGGTGTAGGAAACACGTCTTTAATCTGCATGCTAACCTTACCCCCCGCGAGTTGTTGACACAATATCGCAGCTTGCTTCAATGCGTATATCGTGCCATTAGGATCGATGCCTCGCTCAAAGCGATAGCTTGCATCCGTACTCAAGCCATGCCGGCGTGCGCTCTTGCGAATCCAGGTTGGGTGGAAATAGGCACTCTCCAAAACAACATTGCGTGTTGTTTCATAGGTACCACTACCCTTTCCACCGAAGATTCCGGCAATACACATTGGGTGTTCTGCATTGCAAATGCTTAAGTCGTGTTCACCCAAAGTATGCTCTTCACCATCAAGGGTCACAAACTTGGTCCCCTCTGGCTGTGTTCTCACCACGATTTGATGACCTTCAACCATGTCGGCGTCAAAGCAATGCATGGGCTGTCCGTAAGCCATCATCACATAATTTGTGATGTCAACGATGTTATTGACGGGTCGCAAGCCGATTACTCTCAGCTTGTTCTGCAACCACTCCGGACTTTCTTTCACCTCACAATCCGTGAGTGAGAGACAGGCATAACGCTTGCAGGCCTCTGTATTCTCAATCTTGACATCAATGGGCAAATCTTCATTATCTACCTTAAATTCATCACAAGACGGACGATGCAAACTGGTTTGATACCCATTTTGCTTCAACCATGCATACAAATCACGAGCTACACCGTAATGAGACAAAGCATCAGACCGATTGGCTGTGATGTCTATTTCGATAATCCAATCGCTGTCAAGGTTATAATATTCTGCAGCAGGCTGGCCAACAGGGGCATCTTCTGGCAACACAATGATACCCTCGTGTGACGTACCAACACCAATTTCGTCTTCGGCGCAAATCATTCCGAATGAGTCTACGCCCCGTAATTTGCTTTTTTTGATGGTAAACGAATCATCACCATCATATAAAATACAGCCAAGGTCGGCTACGATGACTTTCTGCCCAGCAGCCACATTGGGGGCGCCACATACAATCTGCTGAGGTTCTCCCTTCCCTAAGTCTACTGTCGTGATATGGAGGTGATCGGAGTTGGGGTGCATTTCACAGGTCAACACCTGCCCAACATAAAGTCCTTTTAGTCCTCCCTTGACGGTTTGAACTTCTTCTAAGGCATCCACTTCTAGCCCTGTAGAAGTTAAGGCTTGCGCAACTTCCTGCGGAGTCAAGTCGAAATCGACATATTCTTTAAGCCATTTATATGAAATATTCATTAGATAGATGAATTTTAAGTGTATTCGTAAAGCATTGCAAAATTACTAAAAAAACAAGACCCTTACAAATGTTTGTTCAAAAATGAGTGTCACAAAACCTATCTTGAGGAAAAGATAGTACATCGATGCACGAGCAAACAACCGAATCGCTTGATGGAAAAAACCAAAGAGGGCATGCCAAATCTTTGACACACCCTCTAGTACAAAACTCATTCACCTCAAGTTAATCAAGCCATTTTACATAGTTGAAATCTTGACGGTGCGGCAGGTTTTTATGCTTTGGGAACATACGCACGCATGATTTAAAGGTGCCGGCATCATCAGGATCTATTACTGCTTCAAAAGTATATTGATTGCCTTCGTGCCCTGTCATCTCAAAGGGACGTACGCGATAAAGCTCACGACCATCATCATCGGGTAAGGGTTTCAGTGTCACCAGCTCCAAACTAACAGCATCCTCCAGTCCTTGTTCGTCAATCACATATTTAATGCGATATTCAACACCCGTTTCGCCACCGTTTGTCAAGAACTCAGTATCCTTTGAAACAACATGGATGGCGTCCCAACGCTCGGCCACTGTCTCTTTCCAATGCGCAATCTCTTTAGCCAACTTGGCATCTTCAGCGGCCAACTCAGCAAATCTTGCTGCTTGCTTCTCGTAGAACTTGTCGTAATAATCGTCCAACTGACGCTTCATCGTGTAATGAGGTGCAATCGTCGCAACGGATTTCTTCACCACGTCAAGCCATTGTTCGCTATAGCCTTCCTCATTCTTATTATAATACATAGGAATAATCTCATTCTCTAAAAGCGAATAAATGGTAGCCGCATCCAACTGGTCTTGGTACTCCTGGTTTTGGTAAGTACGCTTCTGAGGCAAAGCCCATCCAGCACCTTCTCTGTAACCTTCTACCCACCAGCCATCAAGCACGGACAAGTTGACAACACCATTCATCTCGGCTTTCTCGCCAGACGTACCCGAGGCTTCGAGTGGACGCGTAGGCGTATTCATCCAAATATCTACACCAGAAACCAGTCTACGGGCCAAATGCATGTCGTAATCTTCCAGGAAGATGATTTTACCTAAAAATTCTGGGCGCTGGCTAATCTCATAGATACGTTTGATGAGATCTTGACCTGCTCCATCTGCAGGATGGGCCTTGCCCGAGAAGAAGAACAGCACAGGGCGTTCTGGGTTGTTCACAATCTTTGACAACCGATTGATATCTGTAAACAACAAGTGCGCTCTTTTATAGGTTGCAAAACGACGACAGAAACCTATCATCAACGCATTTGGATTGATACATTCAAGCAGGGACATCACGCGTGACGGATCGCCTTGGTTCTTCAACCAATTCTCGGTAAACTTCTCACGGATATACTTCACCAGCTTATTTTTCAACTTCATGCGCGTTTGCCAAATCTCTTCATCCGGAATCTTCAGAAACGCGTGCCAAATGTCTTCGTTGCTCTGGTCGCTCATAAACGACTTGTCAAAGTACTTGTCGTAAAGGTCACGAAACTCTGTCGAAGTCCATGTTGGGAAGTGTACACCATTGGTCACATATCCTACATGGCTCTCCTCAGGATAATAGCCTTTCCAGATAGGAGCGAACATTTTTTGGCTTACCCATCCGTGCAACTTGCTTACGCCATTAACCTCTTGTGCGGTATTGCATGCAAAGGTACTCATGCAGAATTTTTCTGTATGATCGTCAGGATTCTGACGTCCCATTCCAATGAATTCATCCCATGTGATACCCAAACGCTGTGGATAGCCTTGCATGTACTTTCCGAAAAGGGTTTCGTCAAAATAGTCGTGGCCTGCCGGAACGGGGGTATGCACGGTGTACAGTGAGGATGCTCTCACCAATTCCATTGCCTGATTGAACGTCAGTCCGCTCTCAATGTAATCACAAAGACGTTGCAAATTACAAAGCGCCGCATGGCCTTCGTTGCAGTGATAGATGTCTTTCTTAATGCCCAGTTTCTTCAAAGTGAGAATACCACCAATACCCAGCAATATCTCTTGCTTGAGTCGATTTTCCCAATCACCTCCGTACAGAGCGTGAGTAATGGATCTGTCAAACTCTGAGTTCAAGTCGTTGTCAGTATCCAACAAGTACAATTTGATGCGACCCACATTCACACGCCATACGTATGCATGCACCACATAATCAAGATAGGGTACGTCAATCACGATGGGGTTGCCATTTTCATCAACCTCACGCTCAATGGGAAGCGAGTTAAAGTTTTGAGCCTCGTATTGAGCAATCTGTTTACCCTCCATATTGAGTGACTGCTTGAAATAGCCGTAACGATACAAAAAGCCTACAGCACACATATCTACATTGCTGTCTGATGCCTCTTTGAGGTAGTCACCAGCCAACATACCCAGACCTCCTGAATAGATTTTCAATATCTGATTAATACCATATTCCATGCAGAAATAGGCAACAGATGGACGCTTCTTATCGGGTTCCACGTCCATGTAAGCGCGAAATTGGGCATAAACGTCCTCTACGCGCTTCATCAACTTGGCATCGTTCACAATCTCTTCTTTACGGTCATAGTTGAGGCGCTCCAACAACAGCACGGGGTTGTGCCCTACTGCTTCGTATAATTCCTCATCAAGACTCTTGAAGAGACAACGCGCTTCGTGATTCCAACCAAACCACATGTTATGTGCTAATTCGTCCAAACATTTCAGTTGTTCGGGCAATCTTGATTTGATTGTCAACTCTCTCCACTGTGCAGCGTTAACATTGCTCGTCTTAATTTTCATAAATCTTTAATTTTCTTATTTATTTTCTTACTTGATTATTCTATTCTCTACGCGTGACAAAGCCTCATGGTAGGCTGTCTCATAATGCTTAATAAACCGTTGCCACAATACTTTTTTTGACAAATCGGCCGCTCGCTTTCGTATCATGTTCACCTCTTTAGATGAAAACTTTGACAGCTGCATGATGGTTTGCTTGATTTCATCGGCCACGTCAGAGTAGTTGTTGTCAGTGCGGTGAATCACTTTCACACCATGCTCAATCTCACTGTTCGTTCCGATTGTTCGATTAACCCACAAACCAAATCCTGCCAAATCGGTTGTAACACAAGGCACACTAAATGCTATAGCCTCCAACGGCGTGTAGCCCCAAGGTTCGTAGTATGAAGGATAAACGCACAGGTCGTTGCCCACAACCAAATCATAATATGGCAAGTTTAAAATGCCATCATCACCCGTGAGGTAGCACGGAACAAACATCACTTTCACGTTGTCATGTTCGGCGTTATGCATATTCAGCGCTTCCAGCATCTGAAGAATGCGGTCGCCTGGCATGTCTCGAAGCCAGTGGGTCAACATAGGATGCTCCAAGGGCGCATCAAACGATTCTCCCGACGCCAACCTTGTTATCAAGTCGGCTCGCGGCTCGCCCACCCAAGCCGGCACTTCCACTACGGCCAACACCTTACGGGATAAAGAATCATGCGACAGCCGTAAGCGGTTGATGGCTTCCAGGAAGACATCAATGCCTTTGTTGCGAAACTCATATCGCCCACTTGTAGAAACAATGAAAGCATTGTCATCAAAAGTATTGCCCATCAAAGCATTAGCAACTTCTATGATTCGCTTTCTTGCCAGCCTACGTTTGCTCGTCAGTTCTTGCCCTCGTGGCACAAAACTGTCTTCAAAACCATTGAGTAATATCTCATCAACGGGTTTATCCAGCAGCTCCTTACACTCGTTGGCTGTAATCTCACTCACGGTTGTAAAGCAATCAACGTGATGTGCGGTTTGCTTCTCTATAGAATGTTTGCTCTGCATGTTGAGTTCCTCGGCCATTTGGTCTCCGTGATAGGACGACAGGTATTCGTACAGGGGCTTATTGTTTCCCGCAATACTTCGACCAATGCTCGTTGCATGGGTTGTGAAAAGCGTGCCAATCTCGGGTACCTGATGGCGAATGTAGAGCAATCCCATGCCGGTCATCCATTCATTTCCATGATAAATCACCTTCTTGGTCTTGTCCAGATAAAAGCGATAAAAGCTCTCCACTACCCTGCCGGCTGCATACGAAAACATGGAAGCTTCGTCATAATCGCCATAACCGTGCAGACTGTCCACCTGAAACCACTCCCACATTTGGGCATATATCTCATTTTTCAGTGCATAAAAGGGTTGGTAATCCACTAATATGGCAAGCGGATGCCCCGGAACTGACCAGCGGCAAATTCTGCATGTCAATCCGTCATCAGCGGCTTTGCTCTTCCAATCTGCGAACAAAGAGCTGTCTTCTTGAAAATATGGATTGTCTTGTTCTTTCCAACAATCAGGGCCGATAAAAATAATCCGGTCCGGATATTGATCCTGCAATGTTTTTGCTCGTGTAGAAAGAACGGTATAAATACCTCCCACTTTATTACAAACTTCCCAACTCGACTCAAATATATAGTCGGGACGCAACAAGTCCTTAGTCATAAGAATCAAAATATGATGAGCAAAGATAATATAAAAAAGGTGAAATCCAAATGATAGATTCTTTAATTTTCTTAATACACGCGTTTTATTGATATAAAACAGTAACTTTGCAATAACAGGCAGCATATTGGCCAGTTAGGGACATCTAACGCAACCCTTACCCGAGCCTTTTTGTACACAACTAAAATCAACAAAAGATGAAAAAGTACCTATTCCTTCCTATTTTATGCTTTCTAAGCTTGTTGGCGACAGCACAAAACACGCAAAAGCAGCCTTTCAAGGGTGTCATAGGAAACGCGGAGTACAGAATATACATCAAAATGAATTTGTACGAAAACAACGTTACCGTATCTGGACAGGAAATCTTTGGTGAACTTCCAGGCTTCATGGGTGATAGCATCGATTCACGAAAATGGTTGTTCACATCGGCCAAGATTCATAAAAACACGGCTAAACTGGCAATTACCAACGACTATGGTAGCGAAGACTTAGTGGCCACTTTAACCTTTAACAAAGACAATACCTACACGTTGAAGCAAGTGGAAGGCAGCAACATGAAAATTGCACGTCAAAGAAAATGGAAAAAACTGCCCAAAACTTTGGTATTCATTCCGAAAGAATAGGTACCTACAACGGGTCTGTACTTATTGATAATTCTTTGTATTTCATCACTTTCAGCCCCCATGTTCATCACTTGGCATAGGTAATCACCAGCTTTACACTTTCTTCGTTCGTGCGCTTCTGAATCCATTGGCGCATTTGATTGTTCTGTTGGTTCGTCAGCGGCTTCTTCACTTTAAATTGAGCGATGGCTAAAAGGTAAGGCTCGTTTGCCGTGGTATCCAAATTAGCTTCGACAACTGGAGACAACACCAACGATTGCACACCTGGATATAGTACCAACATCTCGTTAAATATATCCACACTCAGTTGTGAATAGGAATCAATTTTCTTCAATTTTTGCCGCAACTCCTTGATTTCAACTGCTTGCTGTTGAAGTACTTTGACGCTTTGTTCCCGATTTTTCGAGATGGCTAAAAGATTTCCTCTTTCGGGTGCTAAATCAGCAGATTCGTTACCTTGTATCACAGCGAGCTTCAGATGTTTCAGCCTCGAATGCTCATTCAGTTGCTTCTGCGCTTTCTTCTTTTGCTCTGGCGTTATCTCCTTACCTAAAGCAACGATTTGCAATACGCTGTCTCCATATAGATGTTGCGATACCACTTGTGTTCCTTTCCAGTTCAAATTATGTTGAACAAAGTTACTCAACTGCCTGTCAAACAAGCTGGTTCGCATCATTCGTACAGTCATATATCCCGCTGGAATCATCGTTAAAATAGCAATGGCTAAAATCATACGATGCACAAATTTACAACGTTGAGGATCTACAAAATGTTTACGTCTGAAACGCAACAAGAAGACACCGAAAGTGGTTGCCACGGCAATGAAGACGGTGTTGATAAAATATAATAGAGAAGCACCAGCAAAAAAGGCCAAATTTCCCGTAGCGATACCATATCCTGCCGTACAGAGTGGAGGCATTAATGCAGTGGCAATAGCCACGCCGGGAATGACGTTACCTTTGTCTTTGATAGACGCAGCTACAATACCTGCCGCACCACCAAAGAAGGCGATGAGGACATCGTAAATGGTAGGCTCGGTACGCGCCAACAACTCTGACTGTACGCCCTGAAAAGGTGTTAATAAAAAATAAACGGTTGCTGTGATGATACCGATAATGGTCGCCACCATATAGTTTTTAACGGCCCGTCTCAGCAGCGGCAAGTCATCGATGCCCACCGCCAAACCCATGCCTAAGATAGGTCCCATCAATGGTGAAATGAGCATGGCGCCGATGATGACTGCCGTAGAATTGATATTCAATCCTAAAGAAGCAATAAACACGGCACAAATTAGAATCCAAAGGTTAGCTCCTTTAAAGGTTACGCCCGATGCTATTTCATCAACAACATCCTCTTCCTTCTCACGATTTTCTGACATATCGAAATACTGTCTCAAATATGCCTTCAACGAAATCTTTTCCATATTGTATGATATTTCGCAACTACAAGGTTATTCTATCTTGTGACGTGCTGCTATTTCCGTAAGTATTAAACACGTGGAGCGTCCATTCTCATTTTAGAAGATGCACACCCACACTTGTTCGTTTATGATTTTGCAAAGATAACAATTTCAAAAGAACTCACCAACAAACCGCCACATTAACTCATTCGGATGATAGAATGACGAAAACAACATTATTTTCAAGTCGAAGAGAAAACTGATTTCACTATGCGCTTATAAGATAAGAGTGGTGGGCTACAACAAAAGTAATTAAAGAGTGAATCTACAATTTAGCACCATTTTAGTACCACTATTTAGCCTTTGTGATAATTACGCTAAATCCCTAAACTCCAAGAAATTTAGAAAGTAAATTCATAATAACCATTGATAATGATAAGGTGAATTTCTATTCTATGCAATAATGTTTTGATGTTTAAATGGAATTGATTGGATTATTTATTGGAATTACTTTGACTTTCTGAGGTTTTATGAAACTTTCCATTTTTATTTTGGAGAAGTGCTTTTGTTATTTTAAGGCATAAGTTTATCTTCATATCAAAAAAAATAGCTACCTTTGCTATTGTAATATACAGTAACGTATGGAATTATGAACAAAAAAATGCCCTTGCGATTAGAAAAATGTCCTTTGGTGGATGCTTTAATTGAAATCAGATTTGAATCTTCGATTATAGGAAGTGCTATATTTGGCATCATCTATAATTTAATAAGAAATGACTATAAAGGAACTGTAACCAGTCTTCCTATCCTTCAAGTTCCAGAGCAAATTAGAAAGAATGATCCAAACCTCAAATTTAAGCCTTTATATAGGATAGAGGCTGAAAAATACATTATTCAAATAGGGGACGATGTTTTATGTATAAGTTCTAAAATACCATATACGGGATGGAGTGAATTTTCATCTCGTACAATAGAACTTATAAAGAAAATCGCTGGAGAAAGGATTATAAATAGGGTTTTAAGAATCGGTCACCGCTATGTTAATTTCTTCGAAGGAGATATCATGGACAAACTGACAATTTCTAAACCAACAATAAGTGGCTATCAAACAAGCAATATATTAGTAAGGACAGAAATTAGAGATTTTGATAATTTCGTAGACACAGTACAGATAACAAATAGTGCGACGTATAAATCTCCGTTTAATACAGTTACTTTATTGGGTTCTTTAATTGATATTGATTCATTTAAAGAATATGGAGATAATTATTTTTTGGAGAATTTAGAAAGCGAAATTAACAAAGTTCATATCTGTGAAAAAAATATGTTTTTCTCATTATTAACGGCGGAGTTTTTAGATTCATTAAATCCTGTTTATTAAAAGGGGAGGATATATTATGACAAGTATAAATTCAAATTTCTTACTTATATCAGCATTATCTTGCATAACATTAAATGCAGGGGAATTAAGTTCGTTATCAATATCAAGAACAGATGTTATACCTTCAGTGCTAATCTCATCTGAAGTCCCTTTACATTTTGAAAATTATTCAATAAAGGAGTTATCCTCTTCTAATGAAACGACATTATCAGAACAAACATTGATTGATGAATATAATGTTTTAGCATCCTTTGCAAATAAGATGTTATCAGATGAATCTCAGCTAGATCCAGAAATTCAAAATATTATTGACGAACATTTTTGGGATATGATATGATTGCAGATGAAGAATTAAAAAAATATTTGCCAAAATATTTATCAGAAGAGAATTACCGTAATCTTTTAAGTGAATTAAGATCTTTTCCTGATAATATTGATGCAAGAATGTATACTTCATTTCTTAATAATGACATCATTTATCAAGGAGATGGTATTAATAATATGCCAATAATTGATTTGGCAAAAAAATCAAAAGATATTAAGTTGGTTCCTGCATTAATTTTGTCAAATACATGTGATATGGATTTGTCAAATATAAGAATGTTTCCTTCTTCAATAATGTATGCACCAATAATAAAGTTATCTAATTATCAATCAGTACTTAATCAGCATTGCGATGATACTGACAAGGTTAAGAACCACATTTTCAACCTAAAACAGCAAAAGATTACACAAATTATGTATCTTCCTGCTATAGGAAAGATGGAAGAATCTTTAGTGTTTTTAGATCGAGTTTATAGCATTGACAATAAATATATTAATAGATCTAACTTGAAAGATATACGTTTTTTTTCTTTTAGCGATTATGGATTTTATCTTTTTGTATTCAAATTGTCAGTGCATTTTTCTCGCATACAAGAAAAAGTGAATAGAGGTATGCTTAATCTAAAGTACTGCACTCATTAGTTTGCAAACTTGCAGTATAATGAGTGTTTAATTTTATTTAATTGCTTTTCTAAATTTCTGTATCATTACATTTTGACTTTAATTCAATAAAGACTCTTAATTTCGTTCAGAACACGACTCTTTCGTTTAACAACAGAACATTGTGATTTTTAGACCAAGCGGAATGTATATCTATGAAATCTCTTCTGTAACGACAACTTTTTAACACAAATGCCGGACGTTTTTTCAACCAACGTGTCCTTATGCCGGGAATATGCGAAATTTTAAGCGGTTGTGATAGCAGCTTGGTTATTAATGATATATGCATTTTTTGAACTAAGGATACATTCAAAAGATGATGAGTTTTTGCAGAAAAAATCCTGTTTTTGCGCAAAAAAGGTCTTCTATAGCATGTAAATTGCAAGCCGAAATCATGTAGGTTGGTTGGTAAAAGCATGGTTATAGCCGATTGATCCGATGCGAATGGGACCAGTGATGGTAATTTTAAGACTCTAAAATCCTAAAAACTCGTCATTTTCTTGTCTATTTTGCGATTTTACTTTGTCAAATATAACGAATCAATTTAACAAACGAAAGGTTTATTAACACAACCATCTATTTATGGTCAGTATTATGAAAAATTTCGACAAATGGCCATCCATGATTGTTTCATGCAATAAATTTGCTATTCCTTTCAAATTCAGATGTATCGAGACCTCTGCAAAACTCATTGTTCAAAATTTGCTCATTTCATCATATTTTTGTA
>URFI01000035.1 GCA_900547085.1 uncultured Prevotella sp. | reverse complement strand
GAAGCGCAAACTGGTGAACGAACTGGGTGAGAACAGTAGTAGCAACGTAAAGATGACACGCAGTCAACTCAACGATTTGGTGAGCCGCATCACAAGGGAAGCTCGCCAGAGTGCACGCAGTTATGACGATGGTTATGACTACGACTATAACTACAACAACTACAACTACGAAATGCCACAACAGCCAACTCGTACCGTTGTACCGATGCAAAGAATGCAACCAGTTCAAAACAACGCTGAAACTGAGCAGTTGAGAAAAGAACTCCGCATCATGAATGAGAAGCTGAACAAGGTGATCAGCCAACGCAATGCAGGCGAAACAACAGTTGTTTACGAGGGCAATGGTGCCACGGGTAACCAATATGTACCAGGAACAGCAGACGGTGAAACAGCCGGATACCATCCTACAACAGGCAAACGTCTGAAGCTGAACCGCCTGGGTATCATCACAGGTATGGGATTCGGTGATCTGACTTCATGGAACTTCGGCGTTCGCGGATACATGCAGATTGGTTCTACCAACCTCGATTTCGTGCCAGAGCTGTACGCAGCAATGGCTAACGACAGCGGAATGGGTATCTCTGGAAATGTTATCTACAACTTTAAGTCCGATGCATTGGGCAAATTTATACCATACGCTGGCCTTGGTCTTGGCGTATTCCATGGCGATGACACTCACTTTGGCTCTAACATCATCCTTGGTGTTAGCGTAGACATGCTCAGCGGAAGAGTATTCTTAGACTACTCCGCACGCAGCCTTACCAAGCAAAATCAGGTTGCCTTAGGCTATTCGTTCACATTCTAATCTAAGAAAATATGATGAAAAAGTACGGTCTGGCAACACTTGCCTTTCTAGCACTACCCTTCTCCTACACAAGTGCAGCACCCGTTATGGGTGCGGCACCTGCTGCGGATGACACCATCGTGGTCGATAGAAACGAACTGATGGAAGTGCTAAGAGGCGTGGCTGCCAGCGAAATGAGAAATCAATACAGGCCGAACAGAAATGTAAGGCGACAGCGGAGAGGATACAACTACCGTCCATCTCAGCCGGGACAGACGGTTCCTGTATACAACTCGTCAGCCAGAAGAGTGGAGTACATACCAATGTATGTTCCACAGAATGGTACACAGTCCATCTATCCGCCATATCCACCGGTACAAAATCTGATGCCGGAGAACGCAGAATCGGAGAACTCAACACAAACTGAGCAATTGCAAGAACAGATCAATCAATTGCAAAAGCAAATTGAGACTTTGAGTACAACCGTTCAGGATCCAGCCGTCAGACAACAGGTAGATTCCATGGCACGGCAGCTCAACAACTTCCGTGCGCAAAAGGACACGGTGATGATGGCTGCTCCGCAAGAGGAAAGTACCCAGAATCATGAACTGGTTCAGCCAGCACAGACAGCGAAGATTGCACCATTTGACACCAATATCAGACAGGTATTCTTTGAAATATCGTCAGATGCATTGTCAAAAGAGGCGAAGCACACGCTCGATGGCTTGGCAGAAACGCTGAAGAACAATCGAAAGTTGAAAGCCGAACTGACAGGTTTTTCCAGTCAAGATGGTCCGAAAGCGTTCAATCGTGACCTTGCCATGCGCAGGATGAACAGCGTAAGAACCTACTTATTGAAGAAGGGTGTCCACGCCAATCAAGTGTCTGCACTCTCGTACGGCATTGATAAACATTCTGAAATGAACACGTATGCGCGCAGAGTTGAGGTGTGCGTATCACTCTAAAAGGTAAAGAAAATAAAATAGATAGTGTGAAGTGAATCAGACATGGCTTGTTCACAAAATTGAAACAAACACCTGATTCAAACCGCACAAATCTCACATAAACCAACAACCACTCGTGGTTTTGCAAATATCGACAGTTAGGATGGATGAATCCAACTAACGTCGACAACTAAAAAAGGCAAAACTATGAGTGGTTGTTTTATGAAGAAGTCACGCACACACATCGCAAAGCCCGCATAGATAATCAGCAGGTGCGAGCTCATGTAGCCCACTCAATCATTCCAGAAGCTACATATTCCAGCTATGTCAGACAACAAATCAAATCTAAGAAATCAGCACTCTCCCCTACTGTGAAGTAGCGCATGCAATAAAGTTTTGCCGCCGCACAACGGCAAAACTCCTACGGTTGTTTCTCCATGAGCATGCCGTTGCCAGCGTCAATCTGCTGACGTTCGGTGTCAAGTCGGTAAATGGTGATGTTGTTGGGATCGCCAAAATCACAAACCAAACGTCGGTTTTCATAATAAAACGTTCCACTGACGGTCTCATCGCCAATGCTCTCCGTGATTTTTTTATCGTTGATGGTCAACTTGATGACCCCATAATCTGTTCCGTATGTCCATGTTCCTTGTATCCAGCTGGGTGCTTTTCCAGGATGAATTTCTTCAAAAGGATCTACCTCTGCATGAGAAGATGGCACGTCATGTTCTGAATCAAGACGGTATTCCGTATTATCATCGGCCAAGGAAGAGCTGTCCAACCGATCGGTGCGAGCTGATTTCCAACAACTTCTGACAGTTAACACCAGCACCAAAAGAATAACAAAGAACAGGAAGAAACACGAACGGAAGAAACCACCTCGCTTTTGATTCTGCTCGTTGCCGTTGCCTGTCATGGGCGGATGATTCTTTCTTACAGCATTGTCACGAGATGTATTCATTCGCTGCCAACTCAGATTTTCAGAACGACCGGCAGGTCTTTTTGTGGTAGTGCGCGTTGCCCCTACCGCAGAGGTGTCGGTTGGCGTGTCCGTCTGCGCAGCGGGAACATCGCTTGTCGATTCCTCAACAACTGCATCCTGATTAGATGTCGAAGGTTCAGCCTGCTGGTCAGCCGCATCTTCCATGAGATACGTGAAGGGCTGTCCACATCTGGGACACACACAGGCTATCTCTGACATACCGCTCGGGGCTGTGATGTCGTAACGAAATCTACACTTGGGACATTTTACTTGCATATCAATAGGTTTACTTTTAAATAGAGTGTTCTAACCAATTGTGTATCAATGAGTAACAAATAGCAATCAAATTGGAGTTCAATAGCAATGAGTTTGGCATCCAATAGCAATGAGTTTGGCATCCAATAGCAATGAGTTTGGACGCCTATAGATAGGAGTTTGGACGTCAATAGATAAGTGTGTGAAAAAACGAATCAATCACTAATCAAATTTCACCACCGCCTTGTTCACCACACGCCATATTCCATTCTCAAACACGGCCGACCCTTCGTCAACCGTTTCGATGGAACGAGGATAGACACTGGCGTTGCCAACGACCTTGCACACCGGCTTGACAAACTGAGAAACGCTAATCATGGCCGTGGCAAGGGCATCTGGACTGTTCAACATGATGAATGTGCCGTTCACACCATCTGTGGTTGTGAGCTGGTAGATGCTTTTGCCAATCTGCTCGGTAGGCGATGCGCTGTTGAAACAGCCGTCACTGCTTGGCGCCGGCAAATAACAAACACGACTGGCTGATGGCGAGGATGTGGCCATCTGGTGGGATTGTTCGCGCTGAAGCTCTACACCCGTCTGCGGTTCCAACGAATCAGCGGTATCACGTTCGGTCGTGGACTTTTGTTTCTGCTGTTCCTGCATTTGTTGCAGCGCAGCGGTCAGCTGTTTTACCTGATCCCGCAACGCAACCACATGCTTTTCCAACTTTGCCATGCGTTCCTCATAGGGTTCGAGTTGCTGTTGTATCTGCCGTTCAATCTGTCCTTGAAACATAAGTCTTTACCTCCCCACGTTTTTATAAGTTCTCAATCAAATTATCCCGAATGCTGCCAATAATTGGATAGAAGAACAAAGTGTCCTCAATGAGGTCGCTGCCGTTCTTGTCGTCTTGATTCTTGTTAACGAAGTTCCAGCCATTCACCAAATGATGCATCAAGTCTTTGTTAACCAATTGCTTAAACAGTTGCAGACTGTGATTATCAACCAACAACCTGTCTACCACATGAATGTCGTCGCAGAGCTGGCAGAAGAAGTCATTGAATTGGCGTACCTGCTCAACGATGGCGGCGCAAACCTCCTCCTTGTCCATGTCTTCGTAGCGCAGCGTTTCCTGACTGAGCATGGTGTAATTGTACTTCACGGAACTGTCAAAGCTGTCCATCAGTCGGTTCAATTGGTGAACATGTTCGCAACCGGTACTGTCAGCCACTTGCATCAAGGCACCCCGGCATGTAATTTGTTTCGGTTCTTTCTTCTCCATGACGATGTTGAACCCATCCTGATCGTACTGTTGGCCGTACACTCGCTCGATGACTGTCTGTGCTATGAGGTCTAGGTCGCGCTGCGTACCAACGATGTCCAACACCTTCGAACCCGTACCGGAGAACATGATGCTGCGAGGCATGTCGAGATTGCGGTGCTTCATCATCTTGGCCACATAGTAGATGAGCGTTACGAAGAAGTAAATGAAGACGATTTTGCGCTGTCCGTCTTCGTTGAGTCGCATGTTGTAGGAGAAGACATCGTTGTCGCCAACCACCTTATTATTAATCACTGAGAACAAGAAAGCGTTGATATCTTCAGACTTTCGCTTGGCTGTGATGTCGTCCAAGATACCGTTCAACTCGCCATATTTGTCATCGTCTGCATCAAACAAGCGTTTGAAATAATCAACATATTTCACGAGCATGGGGTTGGTATCGCCGTGAGGAACGTCCGAGAAGCCGTCACCAAAGAGTACGTTGGCGGCAAACCTGAACGACGTGAGGATGGTAGGTTGCTGCGCATTGCTCGCATAGACCACCACATCACTGGATCCACCACCGATGTCAATGCTGGCAACGGTACTGGCTGCACCCTTGAACTGACTTGAACTTTTGTAGAAATAATATGGAGCCACGCTCTCGGGCATCTGTATCAGATTGTCTTCTGTCACGGGAATGCCAAAAACTTCACTGAAGGTTTTTGCCCACATCTCGCCCAATTTGCGCACGTTGCCCACCTTCATGGACAGCGGATAGAACCAAACCAGGCGCGTCTTGGCCATGTCACCGTTCTCCAAGAACACCTTGGTGCGCATCAGCAAGGCCAACTCCATCAGGTAAGCGCGCACCCGCTTGCTGTTAGCCACCTCTGTAGACCATTTCAGGTTGGGCACAATTCGGTTGCCATAGCCAATAGATTCCTTCTCATAGATAAAGGGAATGTTGGCATCGCCCAACGCCACAATTCGGTCGACATTGATGGCATCAAGGCGTTCACACTCGGACAAGACGGTGCGTTGTGGGAATCCATAGTTCTCACCGATGACCTTCGGCAGGAACTCCTGCTTCATAATCACGTCATACAAGATGCTCTCTCCGTTATACGAAGTGGCCAACAACCGTTCACGCGCAGAAGCACTGACACCCAAAGGCTCGGGCATGTCGCCGTTTTTCATCGACTCTACATGTGTGTTGGTCGTACCAAAGTCGACGGAGAACGTAAAGGCTTCGTTGCCTTGGACGTGCGCTGGCCATCGAGGACACAGCACTCCTTCGGCCGCCAGGTTGCCATGATCGTCGGTAAGTGTGACGTTGAGGTAATCGAAATCATCCTGCAAGCGATAATATTTGGATCCTACTCGCTTCTCAGCCTTGAGGGATCGGTCGCGCATGACGACGTCATCGGGGTTCATCCCATTGCGATAGCCGTCGTGATAGAATGACAAATCGATGCGAAAGTTCTCTAACATGCCCAGCGCACGGTCAACCAATTGCACGTTATATTGTTTCAATCCCGACGTTCGCATGAACGGGAATATGCTCAATGCGAACGGTACGGTGACGAAATAGCCATGGTCGTTTGTCCTGTCATAAGCCAAATCAACGTTGCGACTCGACACATAGGTGCGCTGTAGCGTGATGTAATGGCGCTCTTTCTGCACAGGAATGCGCAGCGTGGCGGTCAATGTTTCGACATTTCCCCTCATGCCATGCGTCATTTCGAAACGTGGTCGGCCATTGATGGTGCCCCACAAGTCGCTTACGTTGAAATACTTGAAGTAAAGAGGCTTCAAGGGTAAGATGAAGTTGTGGTCATCGGCATCGCGCGTCGCACTGGTGAGATTGCCGTCAAAAAAGCAATCACGGTCGAGGGTATAATCGAGTTTGATCAACGCAGGTTGGAAAAAATCATCGTCAGTCAGCCACGGATACTGATGCGTGGTGGCTGGCAAGATGCGCTTTTCCGGCTCTACAGCATAATCTTCCGGTCTGATTACGGTGTTGTCATCCCATGTTCCGGTGATATAAGTGAAGGTGTCTGTCTGTGTTGCATTGAGATGATTCTGCAGCACCAGCGGCACGATACCATCCACAGGTCGTGAGGGTTTCATTCTGAAGTCACTGGCTGCAATGGCCGCCTGAACGTCTTCTGGGCGGGCACCGTAGAACGGAACGCCCAAAGCCTGTACGCCTTCTTCCATCTGCATGAAGTTGGTTTCGAGGAAAGCGCGTGCCCGGTCAGCGTTATTCAGGTCCATGGCGGCAGGATTGCCTATCTCCTTCAGGATGTCATTCTGCAGCGCAGCGGGCAACAAAGGCAGATTGGCGATGAGGTAACTGTTCACTTCACCGCAACGACGCTTCAACTCTGGGTAGGCTGTGAACAAGGCATAGATGTACTTAACGAAGCGTTCGCTACGCATATACAGCGGGCGCCACAGGCTAAAGAGCTGCACATTCTGCTCTACGGGGATGTCGCAGAGCCCTTCTTGCGCATTGGGTGATGCCACGAAGAGCGTGATTGGCGAGGTAGAACCAATGACCTGGTTGCCATAAACCAAAAAATACAAGCGATCCAACTGGTCGAAGTTGAAGGCTTCTTGGTCTTGATGTAAGAACATCTCAATGGTCTCGCCCAACAAACGATGCTGTGGTGAGTCTTTCAACTTCTCCAACTCGGTGGCTCGGTTCCATTCCACAATCTGCAGTTGATTGCGCAATTCAGAGTAATTAAAGAACAATTGGGCAATGTCCAGCGCATTGGAAACCAACTTCTCGTCCATCGCTTCGCCTTGCAGACGGGCATTCATGGACAGTCGTTTGAAAGCATTCTTCACCAAATCCATCTGTGCGAACGGAGAAGGAATGGCCGTACGAGGCTGTTGTGACAACCCCGCATTGGGATCAGCGATCATCTCTATCTCGTCAGCGTTGTATTGACTGCTCAACGGAATCCAATCTTCACCGGATGTTTTCTTATTATAGGATAATATCTTTGACATGAATTGACTTTGTATTAACGTTCAACGATGCTAAACCACCGAATTGTATTTCTCTTCAACCAGTTTGTCCAGCGTCTCATCCAGCAGGTTCATCAGCTTGTAAGCCACACGGTCTGTGCCATATTTCTGCGTCTTGACAGCCTGCTGACTCATTTTGTTGAGGGAAGAAAGCAAAGACTTGTAATCGATGGTTGACTTGAACAAGCCACTCTTGGGCGCAATGCCGTTCAACGCATCAGACAGCTTGTCGGTTGTCAGATGGAAGGGTTCGAAACTGCGCTGATTGAGTTTCAGTTCCTTCAACCAGGTAAGATAAGCCACATAAAAATCGCTTGTCAGCGTGTGGAAGAAACTCGTGGAGAGAAAGCCGCTGGTTATTTCCGGTTTGTCCTCGGTGTAACCGCGTCCCACATCGTTCTTCAATTGATTGGTGATGTAAAGATATGCCAAGTGAAACTTCACCAACTGTTTGTTCACACGCAAACGCGTTGACGTACCAAAGTCTTTCAGTGACAGGGTCATCTTGTCGTTGGCCAACCCATATTCCTTGTAGATGGGGTTCACGGCATTGCCGTTATCCGTGAGCAACTGGTCATCTGGAATCTGAAGAAAATCGAGAACTGCCAGCGCACCCACATATTCTACGACATGTGCGTCGTTGCGCTGTCCGTTGCCACCCGGGTCGTTGAAGTAAGGATTGCTGGGTATTTCGTCGCCCAGATAATAACAAGCGTTTACTTTCGACATGGGCAAGTCTACCCCATTCTGCCGAATTCCCGTAAGGTTGTCATGATAATAGAACAAGGCCGACTTGGTTTTAGAAATGAAATCGGCCCGCGAAATCGGACTGTTCTCATCCTGTTGGATGTTGAAATAAGGCAACACGGTGAGCGCACCAATCCTTGCATCGCGCAAATCTCCACGGTTGTTGATTTGGATGTTGTTGCCGGCATTGCGAATATTCTTCACGATGATGGGATAGCCGGCAGCTCCCGTTCCGCCAAATATACTGCTGACAACAAAGATGCGGTCGTTCTTTTGAAACACATTGGAAAACTGCTTGAACTCTTCCGAATCCTTAAACTGGTTCAATGCGACCGACCCTATGTTGGGTGAGCCCACAAAACCGATGTCCATCTTGGTATCAAGCTGATCCTTGGAAAACATCATTGAGCACAAGGCTTGATTGCCTGTATCCAACGTGGAATAAGAGATGAAGTCGCTGAACTTCTTCGATGCGATGGACCCCATGTTGAAGAGGAACGTGTCACTCAAGTTGCTGCCATTAGGCAAGATGTCACTCAGGGTAGATATCTTGACCGAAAAGAATCCTTTGGTCACGTCCACACGGTCGCCATACAGAGCTTGTCGTATCTGCTTATACCACCGCAACAGGTTGCTAGTGCGCTTGAGGTCTTCGTTGGCCTTATGGGGATCCACGATGATAGGCACCACTTCGAGCGGCATGGGCTGTCCCGCTTCGTCCAAAGGATGAATGCCAGCAGCAAACTGCATGATGAGTGGCCGCATGACACGCGAACCTGTTCCGCCCACTAAAAATAAAAATAGTCTCACTATGGTAATGTTCTAATGATTCTTGATAATGCAATATTCACCAACCTACTCTGGGATTGGCGTGTGTCGGCAGTTGGATGACCACCAACGAATGGAGAAACTGGCAATAACAAACAGCACGGCCGTCACCGCAACATCAACCAAACAGAAGCTGAAGAGCTGCGCGCTAAAGTCGAGTCCATCGGCCGAAAAGACACCACTAGGATAGGTGTAGTTGATGACAGGTGCCACAATCATGGCTGCAATCAGCACGATAAGCCAATGGTACCACCGGGAGAAGCTCACCGAGTTGATGACATAATAGTATATACCAGCGAAAGCCCAGGCTATCAGGGCTGTCACAATAGCTACAATGAAATAAAGGTTAGCCGAATACATCTCATTGGAGAACTCTCTCTCATAGAACAGTGACTCAAACAAAGATGTGGCAAAAATGATGAACAGCAGGGTAATCACGGCACCTGCCAGCAACAATATCGTATTTTTTTTCATAACGTGGTTCTATCGTCATGCCGCACAAAGGCTGCAACCAAGCCGGTTAGCACTCGTGCGAGGCATGCTACTTGCTAAACTTCAATTCCATTTCAAAATAATAAGGCTCTCCATCCGAATTCTTCCGGTAGCTGTTGTAAATGCCTTGCAGCAGATATTTCAACCCGAAGGTAGTGCTGCCGTCCACCTTGGTGTCGTTGTCATTCGACGAAGCCTCAATCCATCGAGGTAGCTTATTGAGCAACTTGATTTCAACTTCCTGGTCGTGTTTCAACTCATTCGCAGACAACACGAACAGATGGGTGGCCGATTGAATGTATTTTCTTTCAGCCGGCGTGACGTCAGACTTGGTGATAGGACGAATCTCTTTGATAGTAACCGCGTCGTCAGCGTCAACCACATAGTTGTTCACGTCCGTGAGATATTCGTCCGCAATGAGCATCTTGCTCAGGTCTACCGCCAATACCAGCCTGATATCTCCACTGTTGCGATCCTGCTTGAGGCCTTCCAACTTCGTCACCTGCGTACCCTGTCCGCGTTCGGGTTGGAACCGTCCGCGTATCTGGGGATGACTCAGCAGCAAAGAATAATAAGGTTCGTACACGTCATCTGTCTCGAAGAGATACATGTTCTCATAGCCCCGCAGTCGAGACAGCTGGGCAAATGCCTCATAATTCTCGTCTTGCGTCAGTCGGGCAATGTTCTCATTGTTGCCCACTATCACGATGTAATAGGGTCGCTTGCCATTGTAAGCCACCCCTTTGCTGGGCGAATTGTATGGATAATACAGACCGTTGTACGAACCCATCATCTTCACAATGAGCATCGACTTCTTCTTCACCTCACTCTTGAAAACCGAGTTGGTCATGCCTTGCGCTTCAGCAAACACCTTCTGCGGATTGACACCTGTCATGTCCTTGGTAGAATAAATCATGTCGGTTACCAAGATACTCAGCTCATCATCCTTGGTATTGTTCAGGATTTTGTCGAAGATGGCTCCGAAATCAGTAAAGCTTGGATCACCAATTCCTTTGGTAGCCTCGAAGATGTTGCTGTCTTTCACAAACTGGTCGAACCCCTTGGGATAGGCGTTTATCGAGTTGTTAACCACATAAATCTTATGATCCGCATTGTTTCCCGGCAGGTTGTTCAGCATCTGAACAATGGCTGCCTTGAACGAACCGTCACCAGCTGGCGAGTCGTAGGCGATCATTGAACCCGAACGCTCAAGGTAAAAATTCACTTTGAGCGGCTCAACAACCATACCCGAGAAGTCAATTTTCTTGGCATCACGGCGATGACTGAAAAAATCTTCGATGTATTCGCGCACCTCATCGGGGTCAAGTTTTCCATCATCATAGAACTCTGGGAAGTTTGCCTTCTGTCCATCCAAATAGTTTTCGAGGGTCATCCAGTCATCGTGGTCGATGGTGTGATCTGTTCCCGCCAGCTCCATGAGCAGATGGTTCAAATCTTTTTTGGCTCTGTTGCCACAACTGCTCACAAAGAATGCAATAAGCATCAAAGCGATTAAAAAAGGGTTTCCAAATATTTTTTTCATTCCATTAAGACGTTTTATGGGCCGAGATAGTTGCAATGCCCTACCGTTGAGCCGATAAGCATGCAACGATTTTGATACATCAGATAGCCTACCGCACAGCCAACCACGCAGTGAAGCCAATTGATTGACCTTGTTTTCGTTTCGCTCTCTATCTAATGCAAAGATAGTGCAAGCCGAAGACAAAGGAAATTCACTTACTTTGTTGAGGCGAAGCCTATCTTATGCAAAGATAATGTAAAGCGGTGGGAACGACAAATAAATTAAGTCTTTTTTGTCGTTTACAAGCCACTGATTGACTCGACATCTTCCTAACGCTCAAGAAAAACAACAAACATCTTCCGTTTATGCTTGCGCGTTTGATAAACTTTAACTATCTTTGCGTTTATAATACGAAATTATCGGCAAATAGAAGATTTCACTTTTTATTCATATTTAATACCTATTCTTATGAGCAAACAATTACTTTCCCATTCAAAATTATTTTTAATTTCGTGCTTCCTCATCTTGGGAACAATGGCCGGACTCGCTAAAACAGTGATTGTTGACGGTATCAAGTACAAATATTCCAAACAAAGCACGTATTTAATTGTTATTAAAGCACCCTACGCAGGAGACATTGTGATTCCTGAAACTGTCAAAGGTTTACCTGTGAAGGAAATCGGCTCCAGCGCTTTCTCCGAGCTGGACCATTTGATATCAGTAACATTGCCTAACAGCATCGTGAACATCAGTGATTACGCCTTTGACTCTTCCACTAATTTGAAAAAGGTGGTTTTAGGCAATTCAGTAAAGAAAATAGGTCACTGGTGCTTCCGAAACTGCTATGAATTGCAAGAAGTGGAGTTCCCTAAAAGCCTGAAAACCATCGGTAACTATTGCTTTGACAAAAATTTGAAATTTACAAAAGTAACTATACCAGAGAATGTAACTCTTATCGGAGGATATGCATTTGAAGGGAATCCCCAACTTACAACTGTTTATTCTTTAAGTCAAACACCTCCTGAAATCAAAAAAGGATACCTTGACGGAGAAGAAGTGTACACCTTATTTGACGACAATGACTATGGTGAAAGGGTTTTATATGTTCCTCAAGGAACTATAGACGCCTATAAACTAACCTTCGGCTGGAATCATTTTAAATACATAAAGGAAATATCCCCCACCGCTATTCATAATCTTACAGAAGGCTTGAAGACTAATGCTTACAGTGATGCCAAGGGTCAACTAGTAGTTGTGAGTGCTGAAAAAGCCGTGATCAATGTTTATGATCTTGCCGGAAAAAAGATAATCACTCAGCCTATGAATGCAGGCATCATGCGATTTAACGTGCCAAGCGGTGTTGTGATTGTTAATGGACAAAAAGTCTTGGTTAAATAAACACAAGCCACCGTTTACCTTCGTAGGTCATATCACCATGGTATGCCTTCCCGAATGTAGGTGAACTTTCATCACAGCCGGCCCAGAAAGACACGGTACACATAGAATTCATCATCATTGACGATTGTTAGATGTTCATCTCCAACAACGCCTCATGATGATGAATTTTCTTGACATCCAACCTCTTTATAGCTGGCGAATTTGCGAACAACGATGCATCTTGCGGCAAATACGCCCAGCATTTGATTCTTTTGTATACTGCTGATAGACAATATATTACATTTTCCCCCATGTCGTTTTTGATCTATTTTCAACATCTTTTTAGGTCAAAAGCATTGAGTTAGGCTTTCAATATGTATGCTTTTGGGGTGCAACAGCATGTAGATTGCCCACCAATAGGATGCTTCTAAGAATGTTAGCTCCATGCTTTTCCAGAAAAATCCTATTTTGATGGAAAATTAAACTCCTATTTGCTTCCCGTTTGCCTATTGATTTTTTCTAGATTGAGAGTTTTCATGCGCCGTTTTAAGGGCAAAAAACAGACGAAATATTTTACAGTTCCGTAGGGGCGTTATTTTGACGGAACGCGATAAATCACGCTCCTACACGCATTAAATAGAGTAAGAAAGAGTGTGCCAGGGACATGCAAACATATTTCACAACCACACCAGCCCATTTACGAGTTGCCCCACTCATGAACGGAGCTGCCGGTAAATTGAAAGGCTGGCTCTTACCCATTATGAGGTTAGAACCAGCCTTTCAATTTATCTTCTCAATCAACGCCATTCGGGCGATGAATGTTCACGCTCGTTTATCTGCGACGCCTGCTTTTCTTACTTTTCATGCTTTTCGTTCCAGTTAGTTCTTTCGTGAACGAATAAGGAGCGTCACTGTCGCTGATGCCTCGCTGCTTGTTGGGGGTACTACCCATGACATAATGGATGTTACCGCCCTGCATCAACTGGTCGTGCGTGAAGAAGTTTTTGGTGGAAGGCGTACCGTTGATGCTCAGCGACTGGATATATTTGTTACTTTGACTACAGTTTTGCGCCGTGATGGTCATGGTCTTGCCGTTCTCCAAATGCAGGGTCATCTTGTCAAAGTAAGGTGTGCCAATGACATACTGGTTGGCACCGGGACAAACGGGATAGAAACCCATGGCCGAGAAGACGTACCAAGCAGAAGTTTGCCCGTTGTCCTCATCACCGCAATAGCCGTCAGCTTGAGCCGTATAGAGCTTGTCCATTACCTCGCGAATCCAGTATTGAGCCTTCCAAGGCT
>URFI01000034.1 GCA_900547085.1 uncultured Prevotella sp. | reverse complement strand
CCGTCTATGGAGAACCTCAACGACATCGACGACATGTATCAAACGTCCATTGCAGGCATCAATCCCTCGGATATCGAGAACATCACGGTATTGAAAGATGCCGCCGCAACGGCGATTTATGGTGCCCGAGCCGCCAATGGCGTTATCGTGATCACCACTAAGAAGGGTAAAGAAGGTCGTCCGGTGATTAACTTTTCTGCCAAATACACCTACAGTCCGAAGTTGAATATTGACCGTCTGAACCTGTTGAATGCTGACGAAAAGGTAGATTTAGAGCTTGAATTGTTGGGTTCTGATTATACTTTCCGTGAGAATAAAGGCGAAGTAGCCAATATTCTGAAGACGCTCAACGAGACAGAAGCATATAAGAAAGGTGGTTGGAATGCGTTGTCACCATCGGCACAAACGCAGATTAATGCACTCAGAAATATCAACACCGACTGGAATGACATCTTGTTGCGCAGTGCGTTCAATCAAGAGTACAACGCCAGCGTGGCGGGTGGTAGTGACCGTGCCAAGTACTATACCTCGGTAGGCTATTATGATGAGCAGGGAAATGTGAAGGGTGTTGATAACAAGCGCTTTAACATGACGTTGAAAACCGACTATCGCATCAACAAAATCTTGAAGCTGGGCGCATCCGTGTATGCCAATCAGCGCAAGCAAAGTAGTTATCTCACAGACACGAACGGATTCACCAATCCTGTGTATTACTCGCGGTTGGCCAACCCATATTTCCAGCCTTTCATCGATGGAAAATACAACTATGACACCAACGTGCAGGGAAAAGAGACGTCATCGCTGAATTTCAACATCTTTGAAGAGCGCGAGAACAGCCACAACCGACGCACAGACCGATCGATGATGGCTATCTTTGACGCTGAATTGCAGTTCACCAAAGACCTGAAACTCACCTCTCAATTTGGTTTGCAATACGACAACTACTCACTGGAGAAGTACGCCGGAGAGAACAGTTATGCCATGAGAAAGGAAAAACTCAATACGGTTTACGATTTCAAGGATGGCAAACGGTCGTATTTGCCCGAGGGAGGAACCCATAAAACCACCAGTTATAACAGCCTGCAATGGACCTGGAAAGCCATGCTCGAATATGCGCGCCGATTCAATAAGATACACGATGTGGAGCTATTGGCTGGTTCGGAAGTGCGACATATCGATTCGGAATCAATTTATTCAGCAGCATACGGGTATGACGCACGAACCTTGACCACGCATCCAGTCATCTTCCCAAGCGAGGTTTCGGCCGAGAGTTTGCCGCTTCATCGCGAGAACAAGGCCGAGAATGCGTATGTGTCATGGTTCGCAACTGGTTCGTACACGCTGCTTTATCGCTATACGTTGGGCGGAAGTGTGCGCTTCGATGGCTCGGATGTGTTCGGCGTTGCCAAGAAATATCGGTATCTGCCGTTGTACTCTGTCAGTGCGTTGTGGCGTGTGCATCAAGAGAAATTCCTGAAAAATGCCAAATGGCTGAACAATTTCGCACTGCGTGCATCGTATGGAATACAAGGTAACATCGACAAAAACACATCGCCGTACCTCATTGGTTTGTATGACAAAACATCGATATTGCCTGGCAAGGGCGAGCAAATGATTAAGGTCGAAACCGCCCCTAACCCTGACTTGCGTTGGGAAAAGACCAAGAACGTGAACCTTGGAGCGGACATCGCCGTGTTGAATAACGCGCTGACGCTGTCGGTAGACTATTACTATCGACGCAGTAGCGACCTCATCGGCATGCGTATGTTGCCCTTGGAAACAGGCTTTGCAGCTACCACCATCAACTGGGCAAGCATGGAAAACAAAGGATGGGAGATTGCTTTAGGCTCGCGAAACATCTACACCAAGTACTTTCATTGGACCACCAATTTGAACTTGGGCTTCAATACTAATAAGATATTGAATGAGAGTGTGGCTGAAAACTCCACCTACCCAGGGCGCGAAGGCTATCCCGTAGGTGCTATCTTCGCCTACAAAACAGCCGGATTGGATGCCGAAGGTTATCCTGTGTTCGTTGGTGCAGCCGGCGAAAAGCTCACGGCTGAAGAATTTTTTAAATTGAACAAGGCGGGAGCAAGCACGCTTTCGGCAGAAAAGCAACGCAACCTTTACACTTACATGGGCACGACAGACCCGAAGGTGTCGGGTGGATTCATCAACCATTTTGAATACAAAGATTGGCAATTGGGCGTGAACTTCATCTTTAATTTAGGCATGAAAGTACGGGTACAGCCCACTTATTCGCCCACAAACTATGACAGAGGCTTGAACACCAATCGTGATATTTTAAGCCGATGGACAGCCAATCACACGAATACCACGTTCCCTCGTTTGATGGTGAGTGGCTATCGTGTTCCGGAATATGTTCAATATTCGGAGTATAACACCTACAGCATGCTGGACACTTGGGTGCGAAACAACAGCTACATGCGCCTGCAAAGCGTTCGGTTGGGGTACAAATTACCCAAAACATGGGTGAACCGCGTGGGCATTACCAATGCATCTTTATCGGTGGAAGCGCGCAACTTGTTTGTCGTGGCAAGCAACTACACCAACTACTTGGATCCTGAAACGATGGGAAATCCATTTGCTCAGCCTATTCCAAAGAGCGTAATCTTTGGTTTGAACTTGAACTTTTAAAATTGAATGATGATGAAGAAGCTTCAAATATTTATATTATGCGTGGGGCTGTCCGCACTGATGACAAGTTGTGACAGCTTTCTTGACATCACGCCAACGGGCAAAGTGATTGCCAAGACCGGCGAGGAATACCGCGCCATGCTTACCTACGAATACTCTACCTTTCCCGAAGATAGGGGGCTGATGACACTCAGAAGCGACGAGATGGAATTGAGTCCGGTTGTTACAGATCCCAATGATTACGACACCTACTTTGATATTTGGCGATGGAATGATGAAGCTCCTTCGCCTACTACAACCTCACCAAACTGGCGTCGCTATTGGCATGTTATCTACATCGCCAACTATCTCATCGAACACCAAAACGAAATCACCGGATACAGTCAAGCTGAAGTGCGCCAATTAGTAGGCGAATCGTATATGCTTCGGGCATATTGTCATTTCTTGTTGGCCAACATGTTCGCACAACCTTATACCAAGGTCAATCCTGAAACAACGCGCGGCGTGCCTGTTTTGCTGGAGGCAGACGTCAATGCCATCCCTCGTTGCAGCAGTTTGAAGGCGGTTTACGACCAGGTTTTGGCTGATATTGCTGAGGCGCAAAAGTATCTTAACGTGGAGAAGTGGGACGAAGGTAAAGCCTATCGCTTCAATGTTATTTCGGCACAAGCACTGAAAGCGCGCGTTTGTTTGTACAAAGGCGACTGGCAAGGGGCACTCACTGCGGCTCAAGAGGTCATCAAGCAGCATGGCGAGCTGCAGGATTTGAATGCGTCTAACGGCTTGTTGCCTGATCATTACAAGTCGGTTGAATCGATTGTGGCACTCGAGCAGGTGATGACCAATAGCTATAAAAAAGCCGGAAAACCATCCCAGCAGTTCATAGCAGTCTTTAAAAAAGGCGACCAGCGTAAGACAAAGTACTTGGAGCGTAAGGGTTCGCAGACGTATTTGTTGCTCAAAGGGGGCAGCAATGAATATCGTTGCTCGTTCAGGTCGGCCGAAGCTTACTTGATAGCAGCTGAAGCTGCGGCGCAATTAAACCAGTTGTCTGATGCCAAGGCGTATCTTACACAGTTGATGAGCAAGCGGTACAAACCCTCTGTCATTGCTACTTACACTGCCGAAGTTCAGGAAATGAACCAACAAGATTTGCTCACTGAAATCTATCATGAGCGTTTTCGTGAACTTTGTTTCGAGGGCTTCCGTTGGGATGACTTGCGAAGAACCACGCAACCTGCGCTGACCAAAACCTATAAGGACGAGACATTTGAGTTGAAGGAGCATGACGCTCGCTACACACTCCGATTCCCTGCCGAGGCTGTGGCAGCCAATCCGAATTTGGAAGCATGGACAAAATGATGATTCTTCAGAGCTGTTTTTAATGAAATAGGCAACACCTTGTCGAGGTACATGAACTGTCTTTGAGTGGGAGTTGTGCAATTTTGAAATAATATTCATGATTTAAATTTTTAGCGTATGAAAAAGATTTTACTAGTAATCGTGGCTGTTGTGGCAAACATAACAGTGCAGGCACAGGTGTTCAAACAGGCTGCAAAGTGGTCTAAAACACTGACACCTGTTACGGAAGCAAAGAAATTAGGTGGCACCAAAACTGCAGTTGCTGCTGATGGTAGTGTTTTCACTACGGGTACTTATAACAATGATCTCACTTTCGGAAGCTCATATCTTGATCCGGATGGCCTCACACCGGCTTATTTGGCAAAATATAGTGCCGACGGCAAGGAGCTTTGGGCCGTTGGATTGGTAGGTAACTCGCTGATTCACGCAATTACCACCGATGCGGACGGTAATGTGTATCTGCTCGGAACATTGGCAGAAGAAGTTTTATTCGAATCTGTCGATGGTGTGACAAAAACCGCTGAAGGCATGAAGATTGATGGGGCGTTCACGCCTACCCGCCGTGCTGCCTTTATAGCCAAATACGACAAGGACGGAAACCTCAAGATGGTACGTACCATCGACGCTGCTACCAACTATGATGTTGTCTCTCCAGACACCTATTTCGATAACCTGGCCGAGGTGCAACCTACCGCTTTAGCTGTATCCAATGGTAAGGTGTATGTGGGTTTGCGCCATGATGGTGACGTGATCATAGACAATGTTAATTGGAAAGGTCGTTATAACTTTGCTTTTGCTTTTATGCATGTGGACAACCACAGCGTAGGAATCATGTCGCTGAACGCTGATGACTTGATGGGTGCTACATCGGTTGCCGACTTCGGAGCCAATGACGGTACTTACTGTGCGATGGACGTGAGCCTCACCGCTGCCAATGGAACCGTTTATGCTGCCTTCGTGGGGTATGGCAAGCTGGCACTCACCACGGCAAAAGGTACTCAGGATTTCACAACTGAGATAGCAGAGGGTACCATGCCGCGTGTTTATGTATTGGCGTCTATCAGCGAAAGCAACGTTGTGACAAAAGCATTCACGACGAAAACCGATAAAGATGGCGACAACTATCGAATCGGACGCATGGTGTTGGAGGGTGACAAGTTGTTTGTCAGTGGCGTTTCTGCAGGTAGCAATCCTTTTAACAATGACCTGCCAGCCGTTGGTGCGCGCACTTTGTTCGTGGCATCCCTCAATGCTGCTGACCTCGCCCTTAACTGGGTCGCAGGCGATGCGTATGACGAAGGTGATGTAAACCATTATGCGCAAGGCATTTTTGATATGCTTGTCAACAATGGAGAAGTATTGTTGGCAGGTTATGCTGAAAAGACTGACGACCATTCTTTGACGGCTCAACTCAACTATTGGTTCAAGGCTGATGGCGCATTGAAACCTGCTGCCGCAGACTCTATTGTTTCTATGGCTGTAAATAACAATGTTGTATCTGTTGTTACCAAAGCAGAAAAGCAAATAACGGTTACTGTTTACAATAAGAAAGTGGTTACTGGCGTTCAGTCAATAGATGCAAATTCCTCTGAGCCTACTTATGTCTACAATCTTCGTGGGCAATATGTGGGAAGAACATGTCAAGGCTTACCAGCCGGTGTTTACATGGTGAAAACAGGTAAGCTGGTTCAAAAGGTGGTTGTGAAGTGATAGCACTTTCATAGAACACACCTTCAGCGGTTGGTGTACAGCTCGTTTTGATGTACACTGATTGCATGAGGCAGTAACAGAAAACAGGCTATTTTGTGCTGTAAAACAGATTGTTTTGGTGCACAAAATAGCCTGTTTTGTTTTGATAACTATCATGAATAGAACGATGAAAGATTGTTAATAGCCGAATTTGCGCATTTGCTAATCCCTGAAAAGCATTACCTTTGTAGAGATATTTACTTTAGATAACTTACAGCATTGATTGAATGTTGAGAAGACTCAATGCACTTTTAGCTGTAAATATTTTACCACGTAATGAATAATTTGAAGTCATATTATCTCGAAAAGGAAAAACAAATGGTTTGTTGCTGGAGAAATATTTACCTTTGTCGTATTCTTAGGATTTTTGGTAGGGTACACCATTGTAGATTGGGGGAATGTTTTGCTGATTCTGTCCTTCGTATCGTTAGGTGTATATGCACTGGTGCGTTATTATGATGCGAAAAACGAGCGAACGATTCATCATCAAGAGGCAATTCGCAAAGTATATGTGCAAGAACTACAATATCTCTCAGGCGACTTTTCGTGCTTCGATGATGGAGAACGGTATGCCGATGCGCACCATCCGTTTACGTTCGATTTGGATGTGTTTGGGAAAGACTCGTTGTTTCAGCGCATCAACCGCACGGTGACTACGGGCGGTAGTGACTGGTTGGCGGCTCAACTGTCGTCGGTTGCCAATCGGTCTGCACGTGCCGATGCTGTTGACGAGTTGGCAACCATGGAGTCATGGCGAGCCACATTCATGGCGTTAGGCGCTGACGGAAGAATTGATTCTGCCTTGATACGGCAGGCACTGCAAGAGATAAAATCGTTGCAGATACCCACTTTTGCCGCGAGGCGATGGACTTTCGTGTTGGCATGGCTGCTCATTGTCGGACTGTTTGCGGCTGTCGTGGCATCTGTGGCAGGCTGGGTGAGTGCCCAACTGCCCTTATGGTGGGGCATTTTGCATTTCTTCGGTGTGTTCTTTGTTTGTTCGGGTGCTTGTAGAGTCATTAGTAAGGTGGTCGACAAGTTGCACGAACAGTTGCAAGTGTATGTAGAGTTGATACGGCAAGTGAGTGAGACAACGGCCTTTACCACGCCTCAAAATGCAGCAATTGTCGATGTGTTGCAGGGAGCAAGACAGTCGTTCGACCAGCTGAATGACATTCTGAACGGCTTGGACAGGCGTGGCAACATCCTTGGGCTCTTCCTGATGGATGCGTTGTTCTTGAGCGATTACTTCTTGGTGCGTCGTTTCCTGCGGTGGCAACGGCAGTATTTAGGTCAAGTACCTGTGTGGATAGATGCCATTAGCGAGATAGATGGCTTGGTGAGCATGGCGACTTTTCGTTACAATGAGCCACAAGCGAGTAGGGCAGAAGTGGTAGCGAGCGAGGAAATGGTGTACGAGGCGGTGGGACTGTACCACCCTTTCTTGGGTGCAAAGGCAGTGCGGAACGATTTTACATTGCAGCATCGTCACTATTATATCATTACGGGAGCCAACATGGCAGGTAAGAGTACTTTCCTTAGGGCGTTGGGCATCAACTACATCATGGCAATGAACGGCATGCCTGTGTTTGCCACATCGCTGCGTGTGTCGGCATATAGCCTGTTCAGTAGCATGCGCACCACCGACGACTTGGCGCATGGCATTTCTTATTTCAACGCCGAATTGCTGCGTCTGAAACAACTTCTTACAGCGTGTCAGCACAATTCGCAAACGCTGATTATTCTGGATGAGATATTGAAAGGAACCAATTCGGCGGACAAGCTCAATGGTTCGCGCCTGTTTTTACAAGCGGTGTCGGCATTGCCTGTAACGGGTGTCATTGCCACACACGATTTGGAATTGTCGAAAATGGAGGGAGAACGTTTTCACAATTATTGCTTCGAGATAGCATTAGGGCAGGATGTAACCTACTCTTACAAAATCACTCCTGGTATTGCTCGCAATCAAAATGCCACCTTCTTGTTAAGGGAAATACTATCTGGTGTGTAGGTCACAAGGCTGACAAATCTTTAGTTCGCAAGGCTTACCTCTGAAGTTTGAGGCAATATTCGATGGGGTATGCATAAAACGTATCGCCATAAAAAACTGTACACAAGTAGCACATGAGGATGTGCCAACTTGTGTACAGATGTTTTTGTGAGAATTTTGAGATGGTTGTTAATGGGCAAGTGATTATTTGCTGGGCTTGTTTTGATTACCTTTCTCTATGGTAGGCTTGCCTTGTTTCTTGCCCAACGTGGCATAAATCACCTCAAAGTCTTGTGTGGAATTATTGCCGTCGACGAATTTTTTACCGTCCCACTTACGTGTAATCGACAATCCTGAATATTTATTTCGTAGTTGTGGAGAAATCGACTTCAAAGGGTTAGTTGTGACACTATGGTAACCTTTGTCCATTTTCTCGCACGGAATCATCTGTGGCTTTGTAGGACAAATAGTAACACAGTCAATTACTTTCACCATCGGAACCTCCGTTACCTCCAATCCTGCTGCACCATTGTTGGTATAGATTCTGTGTTGGTAGCCAGGCTTTCTGTTTGCGCGGAAGTCTTCAGTAGTCCATGGCACCTCAATGAGTGCTATGCACACGTCTTCTGCAAGAATTGTGGGAAACTGTAATACTGGCTCATCATCGACAACCAAGATAGGTTGCATGTCTTTTACTTGCGGGTTGTTCAGTTTTTGGTCCTCGCTGTTCAAGTAGTTGACATTGGTCCACTCAAAGTCTGCCTTGCTCAAATTTATGAATTCATCCATGCCTTTGTACACCGAAGGAATATAAGGATAGTCTTCTGTTGCCTCCTCTTTCGCCATTTTTTCCTGCTCTTTGATTTCGGTTTTGAAAGTCTCAGCGTGGTCAATGGCAAATGCCGCAATCACCTTACTCTCGCCTGGCATGATAGGATACATTTTCCCTGAGCCTTGTTGGTCTGTGGGAAACATGGCCAATGACTGTATGCCAAAGTACTTATCGCGAAAATCATCGCCAAGCGCAAACTCGCGTTTAGGTTCTCCGGGTATGATGCCGTGGATGGCAAGAGCCATGCCGTCAAGGTATTTCACTTCGTCGGTAGGATTGTAAATGACGATGTATTGATCTTTGTTATAGAAATTATAGCCACCATATTTAGCTATTTTCCCATTCTGTAGTTTGGTGTATTCGTGTCCGATATAGAATATTTCCTTGATAATAAGGTGATCGATTTTTGTTTCTGAGGTGTCCGAGCCCTCTGTACCTGTTGTTCGTGTGCAACCTATTGTTGCCAATAACACAGCAAACAATGCTAAATTACTTCCGATAAGTTTTATTCTTTTCATGTTTATCAATGTTTTATTTTTGTTAGTATATATTTGAAATATTTTTTTTCTGTGTGTCACTCCTTGTGAGATGTTCTTTTTAAAGAAAAAGAGTAATCATGTCCTTGCAAGTAGGTTTTAGATTATAAATACCAGTTGGCGAAGCCTCTTCCTCCGCCTATGGAGTTGGTTTGTACGCCACTTGCTGCCTCCATGGCATCAACAGGTGAGAGGTTCATTTCGCGTCCCATATAATAGTAGAATGGTTCATAGGGGTCGGCAGCGGTAGGATCTGAGTCGTATGAACTGCAAAACACTTTAATGGGGATGTTGAATCGTGCCACTTCTGTCCATTGTGTTGCCTCTTGAATAACTCCTTTCTCTTTGTACCATTCGGTACGGAAAGGCGCATTATAGTCGGTACAAACAAATTTACTTGAAAATTCATAAGTGGGATGACGGTATAGCCCATCTACCCCATACTGATAAGCCTTTGCTGGGATGAGTGCCTTCTTGCCTTTCTCACATTTCATAATGCGCACCGAAAGGTAGAATTTTGGCAACAAATAGGAGTCACGGTTCATGCGCCAAGGTGTTCCTATATAAGTATCGCGCCTGCTCTTAATGAGATAAGGCCATCCTTGACGGTCTCTCCAGCCCAGTTCGTTGTTGCTCCACCCGCCAAAGGTGATATGTCCTTTCAGTCCAACCCTGTCTTGGTCGGGGTCCCAAACATAGCCGTTGGCAGCATCGTTGCGATCTAATGGGGGTAATAACTTTTGGTTGAACATGTCGCGGGCACCGTCGCTCATCAAGTCATGCTTCCATGTGTCTCTATATTCGTAATAGAATACGTCGGGTGTGGCGGCGGCACGGTCTTCCCAGGTTGTCTTTTCGGCAAAGTCAGTGGCAGGAACAGGAGTTGTGTCTACGAGTGACAAGTCTTTGTTTACCTCGTTACAATACTCCTCGTCGGTCTCGTCAGCCCTTTTCTTTCTTGGCTGTTTCCATGTTCCGCGACAGTCCATCACCTCGTAAGGATTACCTTTGTCATCAAGATCGCTAACGGTGAAGAAGATTTGGTATTGGTCTGAATTGTTCAAGATATCATCATTCATCAGTCTTCCGTCTTTGTCGAAGAAGTAGAGTACCATGCCCCACCGTTTCAGATGACCTCCAATAAGACGTATATAGTCTTTGGGACCTTCCTTTCCTGCTTCCCTTTCAAAGAACGTAGCATTCTTCTTGCTCAATACTTCCACCGTAGGCCACTGCGCATTGTTATGAACTACTGCGAATTCTTCTTGTGAATACGGAGCATGAGGGTAGATAGCGTTGCCGTGAATCATGTTCTCACCGTGCTTATGCCCTTCTTTGAACATGATGAGGCAATTGTACCAATTATTGAATGCACCACCCTCGTCTTTGTTGGTGTATGGTGTTCCCTTGACATTTTTCAGACTGTCGGCAATCTTGTCGGCACCACTAAACTGCATCAAGCGTTTGTCAAGTGGGTTGTCCTCATAATCGATGTGTTCGTTTCCAAAGATGAAATCCGTACAAGAGGTACAGGTCAGCACCGCAGCGACAGCCCATAATGTGTTGAATATATATTTTTTCATGTGATTGTTTCTTCTGTTTACTATCATTGTTTTACATAAATACCCTATCATGTCGATATCTACTGAAGTAGTCACTGGGGTTGAAAAGCATCTTTTCCAATTGTGTCTTATCCGCTTTTGGATAAATCTTCAAGATATCATTCACGCACTTGTCTTTTCCATCCTTGGTGTTGCCAATCACGCGGATAGACAGCGGATAGTCGATATCAAAGCTGTCCCACCCATTTTGCAATTGATCAAAGTTCCATACAAAGCCATTTTGTGCATTGTCTTTGTTGCCATATTTGGCAGGATACTCCCTTCCGTCGCCACGGGCGACCTTGTTCAGGATATGACAAATCTTCACTTGTAGTTGGAAAGCCATGTTGGCTTGCTTGAATTGCAGCATCCCTTTAAAACCTAAGTGGTCGTAAGGCTCTTCTTGGGTTAATGCTCTTTTCTGTCTTAACAGTCCTACCGTGTTGCTATATCTATCGCGTGCCATGCCGTCTTTGTCGATAAAATCGTCGTTAGAGTGCTCATCATAGAAGTAACCCAAGTACTTGTCTACGGGGTCTGTATCACGGTATTCGTAGGTGAATATTTCGTGTGTGAGCTTGTTGAGCTGCATGTAGTCCACCGATTTATACAACCAGTAGTCAGAACCCTTGAAGTTGAATTTGTCTAAAGACGCAGGTTTTCCTGATCGTCGTATGGACTCCCATGCCAACTCATTGTTGAATGGCACCTGAAGCTCGTCGGGTTTGAAACCTTTCTCCATAGGAACATAGATGTTGTTCAGGCTGAACTTGGATGCTCTGATGCCTTCTCCATTCTCTTGTCTGAAGGTATATCGGTTGTAATAGTGCGGTGTTTCTTCCAAAGTACGTGGGAAGGCCATCTGGAGTGTCGTGTTTCCTTGGTCGAACAGCTGCCTTTGGTCGTGCGTTACGGTTACTCCCGAGTCTCTTTTCAATGATGAACTGCCAATGCCAAAGAAGTGTTGATGCACCATCAAGGTAGAGTTTTCTGGATCAGGGATGACCTCATTGTCAGCTGATTTCTTCCATGGCAGACTTGAAAACTGGTGATTGATGGGCTTCCCATTCATGTCGTAGTAAATCAACTCCAATCCATAGTAAATCTCATCTGATGCGATGACATCAAAATGGTCGCGCTGTGTGGTGATGGTGATTTCCCCATCATCGTTTCGTGACATATCTATTTCTTGTCGAATGGGGAGAGAAAGCGAGTCTGCCATGGTCTCGTAAACATTGTACACATCCACTAACTCGTCACCATTGATGCCAACACCTATTTGTCCTCCTTTGAAACCCATTCGCAAGATGGCATGTACAGAGTAGATTTGATCGTGTCCTTTCACGTCACGTTCAATGTGCGAAGGTGGTGCTTTCACAATTTTTTTGAAGAAATCGTCTACTGCCTCGTCAGAACAACCAACGTTTATGGTTGCCAATGCGATGAGCAGGATGTTTATATGTTTGAATATTCGTTTCATGTCTATCATTAAAATTTAATCAATGTCCTTACAGAGAGGTTGACACCTCGTTCATGTGCATAATATCTAAATCTATCTGTATATTCCTTATACAATGCGTTGAGGATGTTTTCGCCTACAAGCATCAATTTTACCTGTCGTTTCTGGGGCAGTCGTATGGTTAGGTCGGCTGAACCGTTAAGCAGGAAATACGCATCTGGTGATGCTGGTACCAGGTCTTTGTCGGGGTCGAAACGTGTTTGTTTGGTAACATAGATGCCCGACAGGTTGACGGAAGCATTATATTTTTTGTCGCTACCGAAAGTCTTTTCGTATGTTCCCGATAGTCCATATCGGTCAGAAGGCATGAACGGCAACCAGTCATTACGCGTGATGTTGCGTGCAAAAATCCACTCACCTTTCGCCACAATTGCCAGTCCTTTCATGGGGTTCACAGTGGCTTCTATATCGCCTCCATACAAGTTCACGTCGTCCTGATCGTACATAAACTTTGGATATTTGCCGCTGGGGTGATTGTGAAATCGCTCTTTACCTTCGCCAATGTGGTCGTAGATATAACTGTTGATTTTTTGAAAGAAAGCACTGGGTTCTACCGAAAGCCATGTGTTGCGGTAACGTCCGCCCAAAACAGATTTCCACCCACGTTCACTTTCCAAGTGTCTGTTGCCCACTACCCAGTACGAACCGTCTTGCAAACCAATGGCATACAGTTCATTGATATCGGGTGGACGCCACGACCATCCGACGTTGAACCTTGCATCCCAGTTGTCGTTGAACTGATAATGTGTCGCAAGACTGCTGGTAAAATTGCTGTAGATTTTGAAATCGTCATAATAGGTGTAGTTGCTTGTCGTGGTATAACCATTCACCGACATGACGCGAAAGTCGTAGCGCATGCCCAAGGCGCACTGCAATTTGTGGATTTTCACCTTATGTAGGAAGAAACCACCCATGGACAATGCCGCAAAGTTAGGTACAAAGGCAGGCTGTTTGGTTCCCGGATAGTTATAGTTTTCTTGATATGAGTTTGATAATCCCACGTCTGAAGTCATATCCCATTTGTTCCATTTGGCGTTCCACAGCGCATCAAGTTTGTAAGTACTCAGCATCAAGTCCTGCATAGGTATCCAACTCCACTGCGTCTTCTTGCGGTTTTCAAACTCTTGGCGCAGGTTTACTTGATAGGAGCCTGTGACATCTATTTTGTGGTTTTTATTGATGTCCCACTTGATGTCGCCCTTTACAGTGAAATGCTGTGACTGTTGAAATGGCGGTTTGATTTCGTAAGAGAAGGGGAAGAATGTTTGTTCGTCGGGTCTTCCATACTCAAAACGCTTGATTAGTTGGTCCATATCGGATATTTT
>URFI01000033.1 GCA_900547085.1 uncultured Prevotella sp. | reverse complement strand
GGTGCGGCTCTGTCCCAGATCCATCAACACCTCATTCTCTGCCGTGCCGGGCACCTGGGTAAACGCATAACCCTTCAGATCGGCTTCCTTCAGCTCAAAGCTTTCTTGTGCGTTGGGAGCGTGGTAAGCGGCTATCTCACTGATGCAGAGGCATCCACGCGCATCGTTAAAGCGGATGCGCAGCTGCCGGGTGGTGATGGGCTTGAAGCGCAGCAGTCGTTTGTAGCCAATGGTGGTGGTTTCTTCGTTGAGCCGGATGGGTAGCCACTGCTTGCCCGAGAGGTACTCCACGGTGAAGCTCTTGACGCGCTGTCCCAGCGGAATGTACTCTTGCAGCATCAGGCGGTTGAGCCGTGTGGAACGAGTGAACGTGATGTGGAGGTCGGCCTTCAGCACCCCGTCTTCTGTGGCCCAATAGGTGTCGTAGTTGTTGTCAGTCAGTGCCTTTGTAGAGAATTTCTTTCCCCGCTGGTTGGTTGCTTTTATCTTTGCGCCTCGCAGGAGGTTGTCCGCCAGCTCGGTCGTCACCCGTTGATGCATGGCCACGATGCGGGCCGAGTCGGTGGGATGGATGCGCCCCTCCTTGTTGACGGGGAAGTTGATGAGGAAGTTGGCGTTGTGTCCCACACTGCGGTAATAGAGGTCGGTGAGATGATCCACTGATTTCACCAAACTGTCCTGACTCTCATGGTAGAACCAGCCCGGTCGGATGGACACGTCGCACTCTGCCGGCACCCATTGGTTGCCATCGGCGTGTCCCTGTTGCAGTTCGTAATATTTCTCATAGCCAGGGAACACCTCGCCCCGGCGCAAGAACGACCAGTTGGTGGCATGCGCATATCCCCGCTCGTTGCCAACCCACCGACAGCCCGGGCCGCCGTCAGAGAACACGATGCACTGCGGTTGCTGCTCGTCAATCAGCTGGTAGGCGCGATCGTATTGGTAGTAGGTGCGGCGGTTGATGGTGCGCGTGTCCTTGGCACCGCCATACCATCCGTCGCCACCGTTGGCTCCGTCGAACCAAATCTCGAAGATGTCGCCGTAGCGTGTGAACAGCTCACGCAGCTGGTGGTAGAAGTAGTCTACATAAAACGGCGTGCCGTAGAAGGCCTGGTGTCTGTCCCAGGGTGAGAGGTACACGCCAAACTTCAGTCCGTATTTCTTGCATGCCGCGGCCAGCTCGCCCACCACGTCGCCCTTGCCATCCTTGTAAGGCGTGTTGCGTATGCTGTAGTCGGTGTAGTTGGTGGGCCACAGACAGAAGCCGTCGTGATGCTTGGCCGTGATGATGACACCCTTCAGACCCGCCTTGACGAAGGTTTGCGCCCATTGTTCGCAGTCGAGCCTGGTGGGATTGAAGGTTTCCAATTTACAGTCGCCGTAACCCCATTCGCGGTCGTTGAAGGTGTTCAGACCAAAGTGGACGAACGCGTAAGTCTCCATCTGTTGCCACCTCACCTGATGCTCGGTGGGGATGGGCATCACCGGTGCGGGTGCCTGGTCGTTGTCCTTGGCATGTACAGTCAGGCTACCGGTCAGCGTTATGGCCAGAATGAGCCTTCTTGTTTTCATATTGTTTCTTTTTATTATATAATGTGTATTGTCAATTGCTTGTTGTATTCCAGTATATTGTCAATCATGTATATGATTTCTCGTGTTTGTTTGGGTTTCAAAGAGTTTTTATCAACATGTGCGCCTGCCTCCTTCACGCTTGTCTGTTCGCAGGTGCTTTTGATGCATCGCAGGGCGTGTCGTTGCTCTTGACCATCATGCTCACGAACGATTGCTCGGCCATATACGATGAGCGCACCAGCGGACCGCTCTCTACATGGTCGAAGCCCAATTCCAATGCCTGCTGTTTGTATAGGGCGAAGGTGTCGGGATGCACGTACTCCACCACGTCAAGCTGGGCGGATGAGGGTTGCAGGTACTGTCCGATGGTCAGCATGCGGCAGCCCGCCTCACGAGCTTCGCGCAGCAACTGCGTCACCTCGTCGGGTTGTTCGCCCAATCCCACCATGATGCCCGTCTTGGCGATGAATCCAGCCGCGGCAATCTCTTGCAGCACCGCCATACTGTTGCGATAGGTGGCCCTACTGCGGACCGATGGCGTGAGCCGCTCAACGGTTTCCAGGTTGTGCCCCACGATGTCGGGTTGGGCGTCCAGCACGGTTTGTAGCTCTCGGCCTCGGTAGTCGGGAATGAGTATCTCGATGATGGTGTCGGGGCACAAGCGGCGCACCTCTCGGATGGTTTCGGCCCAGTGAGCCGCCCCTTTGTCGGGCAGGTCATCACGGTCGACCGAGGTAATCACGGCATGTTTCAGTCCCATCGCCTTCACCGATCGGGCAATCTTTATCGGTTCCGTGCCATCGGGCGGCAGCGGGTGACCCGTCATCGTGGCACAGAAGCGGCAGGCGCGCGTACAGCGGTCGCCTAAAATCATGAAGGTGGCCGTGCCGTGTTTCCAGCAGTGTCCCCTGTTGGGACATTTGCCACTGCTGCAAATAGTGTGCAGTCCGTTCTGGGCGATGGTGTCTTCCACCATGCCGTATTTCTCGCCACCCTCTATCTGGGTGTACAGCCAGCGAGGCTTTCTTAATATAGGTTTTCGTTGTGTTTTGTCCATGTGGTGTTTTTGTTCAGCAGGTTTATCCTGCCATTTTGCTGTATGCAAAGATAAGTATTTTTTGCCAATAAAAGCAAGAAAAACCATCTTTGCTCTCACCTTGAAGGCGACTTCTTTTAAACTAATATGTCTTGCCGTAGAATCTGTTCACTTTTTTTCACTTTCATTCACTATACTTTGGAAAGAATAGTTCCAAATGATGGTGCTCGTTTATAGGTAAACCGTTGTAAATCAGGCAGATGACTTCTTTTTATACAAGAGCTTGGTAGTGATTGGTGGCTAAATCCTCATGTACAAAGGGTTTGAACACTATTTAATAATTCTGCCTATTTAAACTCTGTAAATGGAACAAATATTGCGCAAATCGACAGTATCTTTGCAAATGAGGAAAGGCACATCCCTGATTTCCCCAGCGTAGGTGCGTGATGCATCATGTTCGGTTCACAGAGTAAATGAACGAAGGGCGGGTAGGGATGATTGCAAACTTTTTTTGACATAGGATAATCAAGTATATATAAACTGTAAAGTAAAAATGGAAATCACACAAAAACAGGCAAAAGATGCCATGAGAAACACGTTTGAAAGGTTGATGAGGTTGCCAGAAGGCAGTCAGGTGCGGTGGTTGGGTACCGTGTCCGACTTGGTTGAACTGGTCCACATGATGTGGTACGACGGTCTGACCATCGATGAACACGGACAGGTGCTTAACTTCAGCACCACCGTCAACCTTCTTTGCGAGCGGCTCAACCTGCCCTCGCCCCGTAAACCTAACACGGTGATGAACAATGTGCGGAAACGCAAGAACCCTGATTTGCTGCTCCTCACCCGCTGCCGCCACCTGATGGAGCAAGGGGAAGAGCCGCTGGGGAGGTTTATCAAGGAAAAAGCCTCTCCCCCGACCCCTCCCCAAAGGGGAGGGGAGTGAATAGCATATTACTTTGAACTGTACTTACTTTGAATTTTGAACTTTGAACATTGAACTTTGTGATTAGCTGAACTATCAACTCGTCAACTCATTAACTTGTCAACTTGTCAACTCGTCAACTACAAACATTATGATTAGCTGCACTATCAACTCGTCAACTTGTAAACTTGTCAACTCGTCAACTAAAGAACTTATAAACTCATAAACTAAAAAACTCACAAACCTGTCTATCTACTCCCCTCCCTTTTGGGGAGGGGTTGGGGGAGAGGCTCTTTTATTACCATGAAAGCATATCTTAAATTAGAATTGAATTTTTTCGAGGCACCCGTGTACATGGAGATGCGGGCCATCGAAGGGTGTACCGGTGAAGGATGCGTGTTGGCCCTAATGCGCTACCTGCGCACCTGTCCTAAGGGAACGGGGTACCTCGCCGCATTGAAGAACATCGCACACGACTGCCGTAAGTCAAAAACGTATTTGATGCACATCATTTCCGACTATAAAATCTTCGAAAAATTCTTTTATTGTCCCTACTTGGAGCATTCATTATTCGTTCAACATTCAACGAACAATCAATTTACCCCCTCGCAAGTGCTTGATAATCAAGGGTCGCCCTTATATACTAATAATACTGATAATACTAACAATACTGATGATACTAATAATCCGACGACGGAGAAAAAAAGAGCCGACGACGCCGACGGAAATTTTAAAAATAAAAATCGGGAAACGATTCCGGCACGTCAGACCTGTCAATCGGAATCGCAACCAGTCACCCAACCGGAAGCACAACCTGCCCCGCAACAGGAAGAACAATTAGCAGCTCAACCAACACCTCAAAGGAGCTCCCAAACGCCCGTTAGCGAGCCGGCGGGCAAAAGCATGTTGGTTGATGCTCAATCTCTTACATATAAGCGCCCAAACCACATGACTTTGGCGGCTAATGAGCATGCTATTGCCGGCCATGCGTCTGCGGCCGATGTGGAAGCGGTGGAGAAGGGCATCCTCAATGCGTTGTTTGGCGATGCAGCTTTCATGCGCAGTCTGGAAGCACTCACCGGACTGTGCGTCTATCGCAACGCCCACACCCGCTACTATTGTCTGCAATGGTTCCGCATGCTGCGCCATTCGCAGGGCAAGCCCATCAAGGACATTTCGGATGCCAAATGCCATCTGCTGGCTCTGCTGCGCAAGGGCAGAAAGACGCGCGAGGGCTTCCACCGCTGGCACAACGACCAGCTTGACCCCTCGCACAGTTCGATGATTACTTAGGGAAGAATTATCGCGCCCAAACGGTTTGCGGAACGTGATGAATTACGCCCCAACGATGCCTCAGACACCTGCCACCAGGTAACTCATGTAGCCCAGGAACACCACGGTGAGCAAGGCACCCTCCCAGCGGGCAATGGTGTATTTGGTGAACGAGAACAGCCAGAGCATCACCATCGAGATAATCAGCATCGACAAGTCGAGGTTGGTGATACCCTTGAGCTGCATCGGACTGATGAGCCCGGTGATGCCCAGAATCATCAAGATGTTGAACACGTTAGACCCCAACACGTTGCCAATGGCAATGCCGCTCTGTCCCTTGCGAGCCGACACCACGCTGGTGGCCAACTCGGGCATTGAGGTTCCGCCGGCAATGATGGTCAGGCCAATCACGGCATCGCTCACGCCCATTGACTTGGCAATTACCGTGGCCGAATCGACAAATAGGTTGCTGCCAAAGACCAGACAGCCCAAGCCCAATAGCAGGAAAAAAATAGATTTTGGGAGAGAATAGTTCTTTTGCGCCTCCTCGCTCTCATCGGGTTCTTGCTTGGCTCCCTTGAGGGTGAAATACATGTACAGCAAGAACATAGAGAAGAGCACGCCTGCGTCGATGCGCGAGAGATGGCGGTCGAGGCACAGCATCAGCAACACCACCGAAGCCACCAAGGCAAATGGGATGTCTCGCTTCACCGTTGATTTCAGGATGGTCATCGGTGCCACCAAGGCGGCACAACCCACGATGAGCAGGGCGTTGAAAATGTTAGATCCCACGACGTTGCCCACCGCCATGTCGGGCGTGGACTTCAAAGCGGATAGCAGACTGACAAAAAACTCGGGCATGGAGGTTCCCATGGCCACAATCGTCAGTCCAATTACTATTTGCGACATGTGCATGCGTTCTGCAATGGCAACGGCACCGTCAGTCAATCGGTCGGCACCCCATAACACGAGGGCGATGCCGGCAATCATCCATAAAATGTTCAACCACATAATCTTTGTATTTGTTGCAAAGATAGTGCAAGCCGAAAACAAAGGAAACTTGTTTTCTTTGTTGAGGCGATGCCTATCTTATGCAAAGAAAGTGCAAGCCGAAAGCAAAGGAAACTTGTTTACTTTGTTGAGGCGATGCCTATCTTATGCAAAAATACAGGATTCTTTTCACATAATCACGTTGAAACCGTGTTTTTTTGCAAAATACACCTTATTATATATGTGGTTGAACAAATCAGAAGAAGAATGGTTCCAGGCGTTAAACCTGGTACCTCCTTCGGGCCATTCTGCGGTTCTCCCCAGGATGACGCTTGCAACTCACGTGGAGCCAGATGCGCCCAAAACGACTGTACTCAAAGAGCAGCTGGTCAAAGGGACAGTGCAGTAGGATGAAGTCGAAGTACGCCTGACCGGTCTGCTCATTAGGCAGGCGGATGTCGGCCGCCTCACCGAAAAGATGTTGCGAGTTGCCCACACCGTGTAGCAGGTTGTTGAGCAGTTCGCACCGATAGCCGCTGTTGATGTAGATGGGGCCGAAGCGATGGCGCAAAGGCTCGAGAACCTGGCGACACAGCAGGCGCATGTTCTCCAAGGCCTGGGCATCGGGCGTGTTGTTGATGTGATACTTTTCGGCCGTTGCCGAAGCTGTGAACTCTCGTAGCGAGAAGTGCTCGCTAAGCATGTGTGTTTTCATGATACAAATTATTTTTAATGAATGAGAGTACAGCGCTTGAAATTTTCCTACCTTCGCTCATCTCTCTGAGGGTCAAAGGTAGGAAAAGGGTTACGATGGGACGAACCTATGCGATAGGTTTCGGCGGAGCAAAATGGATAGGGATTGCTGATGGCGGCTTTCTCTAACGCATCCAACATAAGTTGTTAGTGGGAGGTGTGACGACTGGTTTTGTGGTTTGTTTTTGCTCCATGCCAAAAAAATATATTAATTTTGCACCAAAATTAGAGACAGCTGAATACAGGGGAAGTTTTTTTTCTTTGTAGAGGCACGTTCTATTTTTACAAATCAATCAACAAAGAGACGTTATGGAAAAGAAATTGAAACCGGCAACCCTCTGCATCCGTGGAGGATGGAAGCCACAAAACGGAGAACCCGTTCAACCCCCTATTTATCAGAGTACTACTTTTAAATACGATAACACCGAGGAAATGGCTCAGCTCTTCGATTTGAAGAAGGAGGGCTACTTCTACACCCGTTTGGCCAACCCCACCAACGATGCCGTTGCACAGAAGATAGCTGCTCTCGAAGGAGGCGTGGGCGCCATGCTCACTTCGAGCGGACAGGCCGCCAACTTCTACGCCGTGTTCAACATCTGCGAGGCTGGGTCGCACATCGTGGCCTCCACCGAGATTTACGGCGGCACGTTCAACCTCTTTGGCGTGACGATGAAGAAACTGGGCATCGACTGCACCTTCATCGACCAGGAGGCATCGGAAGAGGAGATACAAAAGGCTTTCCGCCCCAACACGCGCGCCATGTTTGGCGAGACCATCTCCAACCCAGGATGCCGCGTGCTGGATATCGAGAAGTTTGCGCGCATCGCCCATCGCAATGGCGTGCCACTCATCGTGGATAACACCTTCGCCACACCCATTAACTGTAGGCCTTTCGAGTGGGGATGCGACATCGTGACCCACTCTACCACCAAGTATATGGACGGACATGCGGCCGCCGTAGGTGGTGGACAGCGGTAACTTCGACTGGATGGCGCATGCTGACAAGTTCCCCGGAGTGTGCATGCCCGATGACTCGTACCACGGATTGACGTATGCGAAGGATTTCGGCAAAATGGGCTATCTCACCAAGCTGGTGGCGCAACTCATGCGCGACCTTGGTTCCATTCCGTCGCCGCAGAACGCCTTCTTGCTCAACTTAGGCTTGGAGACGCTGCACCTCCGCATGCCCCGTCACTGCCAGAACGCTCAGCGCATTGCCGAGTTCCTTGAGGCAGATGAGCGCGTGGCATGGGTTCACTACTGCGGACTGAAGAGCGACCAGCATTACGCCTTGGGACAGAAATACCTACCGGGCGGGTCGTGCGGCGTGATTGCCTTCGGCCTGAAGGGTGACCGCGAGACGGCCGTGAAGTTCATGGACTCGCTGCGTCTCATCAACATCGCCACCCACGTAGCCGATAGCCGCACCTGCGTGCTGCATCCCGCCAGCCACACCCATCGCCAGCTGAGTGACGAGCAGTTGCGTGCGGCAGGCATCGACCCCACCCTCATTCGCCTCTCTGTGGGCATCGAGGACGTGGACGATTTGCTGGGTGATATCAAGCAAAGCCTAGGATAAAAAATAATTCCTAGGAATCCTAGGGGTACTAGGAAAACTAGGACCCCTAGGTATTCTAGGAAATCTAGGTATTCTAGGAAATCTAGGAATCCTAGGGTTCCTAGGAAACCTAGAAATCTAGGGAAAACCTATTAAAAAAAAATTCCCTGGGTGCCTTGCGGGCCCAGGGAATATTTTTACTTCTTTTTCTTCTCAGATAAAATCAAAGGAATGCCTTGTCGGAAAAGCTCCTTCTCCTGTCCTTGTTCGAGGATGGCAGCCTGCACAATTTGCATGGTCATATTTGCCTGTCCCTCCTTCTCATGGTAAACACCGATTGAACCGGGGATGTTGTAATAGAATGCCACCTCATACTTTTTGCTCACCCCATGGTCATCCAACTGGTAGGTCAATCGGGTGGGCTGTATGACAAAGGCTACGGGCGATACGCTGTAGAAGCCGATGTTGCACTTCAAATCTTGGTCGGGTGCAGTGAGCAGTAGTTTCCGCAAATCGGTGTTGGTCACGTTCTCCGCCAAGGCCTTGGCTGGGAAGTTGTGAATGACCATCGTACTGTCTGTTGTCAGCGACCAAGAGATGTCCAGCGTATCAGTGCGGTCAGCTGCACTCTTCACCTCACGCTGCGGGTAAATCAGTTTGCCGGTATGCTTACCCTTCACCTTGGCAAAAGCCAATTGAACCTCTTCTTTCGTGATCTTCACCTGGTTGTCTTCGTTGGAACCAAGACAAGAGGTTAACGAGGTTGCACCCAGAGTAAGACATGCCGCTAGCAGCCATGTCAACTTTACATTTTTCTTCATTTTCTTCATTTTTTTTGTTTGTTAGAATTATCATTGTTTGTCAGCAAAGCAACCCATGTCTTGACCGTGTTTATGACAAGTATGCGTTACTTCTGAAAAATAAACAATCGAACAACGTAAAACATTGCATGAACAAATGTTAAATAACTTAAATAGCGCCCCGTTTTGTTCTCTTTGGTGTTTTCTATTCGGTAGTTTCCTCGTCGTTTTCTTTCTTTTCGGGTGAGAAAATGGTCTCAAAGTCGGTCATGTCGTTCTTCACAAGAATGTCGTACCATTGCAGCAATTTCTTGATGTCGCTGTCGTGCACGCGGTCTTGATCGAATGACGGTAGCACCTTGGCGAAATATTCGCGCAGTTTCTTGCTGTCGGCTTTCTTATAGTCGAACGACACCAAGTTGTTTTGCTCCTGTTCGCCCACGCTCTTGAGTACCTGCCACAGTGGTACGTCATCGGCGTCGGTGTACATGGCGATGTCGCCCAGATTGGTAACCCTGTCGGTGAAGAAGGCCGGCATGCGGCGATGCGTTTCGTCGAGCGATTCGACAATGAGGTTCATTTTTCCGCGTGACACCAATTTATAAAGTCCTGGTTTACCTGCGATTGAAAGAATTGTTTCCATTGTTATTCGTTAATTTTCGTTTGATAGATGATACATGTACCACCCCGCAACCCTGTACACCTTATATTATAGGATGTGGTTGCGGTGCAGTAGTTCTAAAATTTTCTCTATTTGTTGGGGTAAATTAGCTTTTCCATCGTTGACGAGTTCCACGTCACTCAGTCGGACCATCTCTTCTTGTGACATCTGACTGCTGATCCACGCCGTGGCCTTTTCGCGGCTGATGTCATCACGAAGCATGATGCGTTCCACACGAATCTCTAGCGGTGCCGTGACGCATATCACCATGTCGGGCTTGATGCGGCGGTCGAAATGAGCGTCAAACAAGATGGCGCTCTCAATCCATTGCAACGGCGATTGTAGAAAGTCGATAGCCACAGCGGGGTGAACGATGTCGTTGACCGCTTGCTTGTTGGCCTCTGATGCCAACAGGAACTGGGCGAGCACCGACTTCTGAAGATCCGCTCCCTCGTACACATCCGGTCCCACCAGTTGTGTGAGTTGTTGCCGCAGCTGACCATCTTCTCGCATGAGTCGTTTGGCTGCCTCATCACAATCGTAGACGATGATGCCGTGCTGTCGAAGCAGATGGCAGACAAAACTCTTGCCCGACCCGATGCCACCCGTGAGGGCGACAATACTTTTCCTGTTGTTCATCGCACCGTTGGTTGCATGGGTGGTTATTGTTGTTCTACGAGATAATCCACCTGGCTCATTTCCAACCGCGCCTGTCGTACCTCAGCAGGAACGGTTTTCAGGTGCAAGGCACATTTGTCCGAAGGTTTTGCCTGCAGTTCGTTGTAGTCGACCACCACCTCGAATTGTTTTTCATTGATTTTCCTGAATGCCGTGACACCGATGTTGAACAGCACCTTTACCTTGGTTGGGAAGGTGCGCAGGGTTTTACCTTTTGGCATGTTGATGGCCTTGATGGGCACCTCGATGCTCTCTTCGGTGAGGATGTCGGGGAAGAGCCCAATCTTTACCTGCTCCGGGACCGTCTTTACGCCAATGATTTTCTGCAAGTTGACCTTTCGAATCAGCGTGTCCGTGAAATTGGTGATGTTCAGTTTCTCGGTCAGGATGTGCGTCAGACTGTCCAGCTTGCTTTGTTGCGCGTACACCGTTACCTTTTCGGGCCAGAAGCTCACGCGCGCCAGGTAGTAGTTTTTGGCGGGTGTCATGGTACCGTTCATGCGTACTGGCAGGGTTTTCGACTGTCCGAAATTGAAGAAGAATCTCAGTTGGTCGGGCTTCAATGCGGTGATTCTGGACGACGTGGCCAGTCGTTGGTACAAGATGTTCTGCACGTCGGCCAGGGGTACACTTCCTCTACCTGTACTTTCGTTGGCGTAGGTAGAAAAGTTGAGGTTGATGGGGCGTAACCGTCTGCCCGTAAAGTCGCTTATGAAGGCAAATCCTTTGTCGCGTACCGTCATGATGACGGTGTCGGGCATGTTGGTGGTGATGATGATGTTTTTGGGCACGTTGACCAAGCGTATGGGCACAGGAATCTCTTTTTCGTACGTCTCATCGAGCGTCATAGAGAGCCAGAACGCCGCACTGAGAAATAGGAAAAACAAAAACACCAGGAATCGCTTGGATACCAAGTCGAGCAAGAAATTCCTGATGGGTGCGGTGATACGCTTGAGCTGCTTGAGCATGTGCGATTGCGGTTAAGCGTTGGTTGTGTTCTGCGAAGCCGCGTCGGCATAAAGGAAGTTGCGGTCTACCTGTACGGTGACGCCGCGCGCGATTTCAACGTCCACCTTGTTTGTAGTGAGGTCGATGCGCTTCACGGTGCCGTAGATGCCGCCGTTGATGATTACCTTTGAGCCTTCCTGCAAAGCGTTTTGGAAGTTGCGTATCTCCTTTTGTTTCTTTTGTTGTGGACGAATCATGAACAGCCACATGATAGCCAGCATGGCTACCATGAAGATGAGCATGCCTGTTCCGCCGCCTGCTGCTTGTGCAGCTAATAGTAGTGTTGTCATATTTGATTGATTGATTAATTAATTTGTATTTCTATTTCTATTTTTGTCTATTCTTGTTCTTCTGTCAGTTGCTCTGTGTTAGGGGTTTCCTCATTCTTGGAAGACCGGCGCTGCTTAAGTTCGAGCATGGGTTTGAGCATTTTGCCTGTTGAGATAAGGTGGCGTGCGATGGCGTCGAGCATGCCGTTGATATATCCGCCGCTCTTTGTGGTACTGTAACGCTTGGCCTGGTTGACATATTCGTAAATCGTCACCGAGACGGGGATGTTCGGGAACGTGAGCATCTCGGCAATGGCAATCTGCATGATGACCACGTCCATGTAGGCCAATCGTGAGAAGTCCCAGTTGCGACTGGTCTCGCTCATGTACAGCTGGTAGGTGTCGGCATTGAGGATGGTGGCACGGAAGAGTTTGGTGGCGAAGTTGCGGTCTTCCAGGTCCTTGTATTCGGGCAAGATTTCCTGATCGGCCTTGTTGGCCGGGTCGAACCGCCTGATGGTTTTCAGCACGAAGGTGTCTACTACCTCTTTGTCATCGTTCCAGTAGAGGCTCTTCTCCTCGAGCAGGGCATCCAATTCGGGATTATCCTGAATGAGCTGTTTGTACAGCTTGCGCCATACCTCGCGGTCGGCCTCATAACTGTCGTCCGTGTCGGCCATGTATGCTTGGTAGGTTTCCGACTGTTCAATCTGGTTGCATATCTTTCTAATGAACTCAACGTCATCATCCCAGGTCAGTTTCTGTTCTTCGATGAAGTCGTTGAGCATTTTGTTCTCTTCCAGTTGAATGGCAAACTTGTTGAAGGCGAACTTTTGTGAAGGCATCTCCGTTCCTTCTCTTTCGGCTTTCTGCGTGTTAATTTCCACTCTGTGTCGCTCTTCACGCGAGATGGCCACGATGAGTTGGAGCAGATAGATGTACAAATGGTATGCTTTGGAGAGGCAGAAAAGCAATTCTTTCTCTGCGTTATCCATGTTGTGATTGCCATTCTGATAGTATGCGTATGTTAACTGGACTATCTTGGTCCTGATTATTTCGCGATTGATCATCCTTGTGTTCTTTCTATATTTATTATGCAAATGTAGCCTTTTTTTACATGACATGCAAGCAATCTTTCTGGATAATAGCAATTTTTTACAGAAACTTTGCATATCTCAGATAATTCAAGTAACTTTGCAGCGCTTTTTTGAGCGCATCAGTGACGCCGATGCAAGTCGTGAAAGAGGGGAGGGGAGCGATGTTCCGCCTGCCGCTCTTATTGGCGGCATCGGCCAGGCAGGAGATTCCTGCGTCTCTGTGTGATGGCGAATTAAGGCAATGAATGTTCAACAACTTAATTTAGAGTAACACATTATGAAAGAGATTAATGTATCAGGTAAGAAGCGTCAAGACCTTGGAAAGAAAGCTTCTAAACAATTGAGAAAAGAGGGTTACGTGCCTTGTAACCTTTACGGTGCAGCACAGGCTGACGGCAAACCGGCAGCGTTGGCTTTCGCGGCTCCCATGTCAGAGTTGCGCAAGGTAGTGTACACACCGCATATCTATGTCATCAACCTCAACATTGATGGCGAAAGTCATACCGCCATCTTGAAAGAACTGCAGTTCCATCCTGTGACGGACGCACTGCTCCACGTTGACTTCTACGCTGTGAACGACCAGAAGCCTATCACCATCGGTATTCCGGTGAAATTGGTTGGATTGGCACAGGGTGTACGCGATGGTGGACGCATGAACCTGTCTATCCGCAAGGTGAACGTTACCGCTCCTTACCAGCGTATTCCAGAACATCTGGACATCGACGTTACCAACTTGAAAATCGGCAAGAGCATCAAGGTGGGTCAGCTGAATTTTGAAGGACTGGAAATGGCTACATCGAAGGATGTCGTGGTATGCTCTATCAAGATGACACGTGCCGCTACCATGTCTACCGACACTGAAACAGCTGAAGAGGGTGAAGCAGCCGCTGAGGGCGAAGGTGAAGGCGAAGCTGCCCCAGCAGAGGCTTAATCAGCCCGTGATAGTCACGATAGTTTAATCAATGGACAAATACTTGATTTGTGGTCTGGGAAACCCGGG
>URFI01000032.1 GCA_900547085.1 uncultured Prevotella sp. | reverse complement strand
AAAAAGTTTTATGCACATTATGGTCCTTTAAAACCTGAAATAGCGTATGGACCTGATGTTAAATATGGCGATATCGTATGGTATTACACCCATGATGATAACCAAAAGTATCGCATGCCAAAGGACACAGAGTTGAAATTGCTCATCGAGAAAGCCAACGTGATTCCTGGATACTGCTATTCAGACAAAGGGTTACGCGTGTATGGTGCTTTCTTTTACACCAACAATGGCGAGCCTCGCAAGAAGACCTTCCCCACGCGCGTCAATGCCCTGCAAAAATATAATAATGTGACAGCACTGGTACGTGCCAACAAGGGATTGTTCTTGCCTGTCACAGGAAGGCGAAACGTTGACGTAGCTCTTATAGGTTATAGGGACATGACCTACGGTGCCGGAGCATACGGTCAATACATGAGTTCTACTTCAGGTTCCTCAATGCTGTCAAGGGATGCTTTCTTCGGTCCCACCGAGTGGAACTTCTCTCCCAATGGCAAGGGACAGGCCAAGGCTATCCGTCCTGTATGGGATGAATCGAGTAGCACCACGCCGAATCCAGTTTATCCTGCCTTTAAGGATATAAACTAAATAAAAAGCCTGACGGCTGAAGTCTGATGCCAGAACGTTCACTGCGCACCAGACAAAGAACATAATGCCTGCCTTTCCAGACAGCAACCTTAGTGGTTGCCCATGGAAAGGCAGGCATTTTTATGCTTCCGTCATTCCGTGATTCATCCGTAGGAACGTGATTTATCACGTCCGCCTGACACACACCGTCATGATTTATCTCGTCCGCTATAACAACCATTGGTGTAATTCATCCCCATTCGCCATTCCCAACGATAAGGAACGTGATGAATCACGCCCAATACGAAACGTGATAAAACCACGCAAGTATAATGTGGTGACGGAAAGTAATGAATCACGCCCCAACGATGGGATAAATCACGCACCGACGACGGGATGAATCACGCACTGACGACGGGATGAATCACGCACCGACGACAACAAACAAAAGGAGGCGTATCATGATGGTGATACGCCTCCTTACTTTCTTTAAATTTCTTAATGAGCTTTACTGATACTTATCCAAAGTTATCAAACATGATAGATTCAGGATCAACGCCAAGGCTATCCAACATTTTTTGTACAGCGGCACTCATCGGACCAGGACCACACATGTAGTACTCTATGTCTTCTGGCGCTTCATGATCCTTCAAGTAGGTCTCATACATTACTTGATGAACAAAACCAGCCGTGTATTTCACACCAGCTTCATCAGCTATAGGATCGGGTCTGTCCAATGCCAAATGGAAGTGGAAGTTAGGATATTCTTCCTCCAGTTCGTGGAAATCATCTAAGAAGAATGCTTCGTTCAGTGAGCGCGCACCATAGAAATAATGCATTTCACGATCGCGGGTGTGCAATGTCTTCAACATATACATGATTTGACTGCGCAACGGTGCCATACCAGCTCCACCGCCAACCCATATCATCTCTTTCTTTGAATCGAGGATGGGATGGAAGTCACCGTAAGGTCCGCTCATCCTCACCTTGTCGCCTGGCTTCAAAGAGAAGATATAACTGGATGCAATACCGGTTGGAACGTCTTGGAAACCCACTTGTGGACGTGGCTTAAATGGCGTTGAGGCAATACGCACGGTCAGCATGATGATGTCGCCTTCGTCAGGATAGTTGGCCATGGAGTAAGCGCGTACGGTAGGCTCGGGGTTGTGAGCCTTGATAGAAAGAATGTTGAACTTCTTCCATGCGCCAATGTACTCTTCGCCAATGTCATCCTTGTCGAAATCTTTGTCGTAATCAATTACATCGTATGCGGGAATTGATATTTGAGCATACGAACCCGGTATGAAGTCCATGTGCTCGCCAGGAGGCAACTGTACTTTGAACTCCTTGATGAAGCTCGACACGTTTTTATTACTGATGACGGTGCATTCCCATTCTTTGACACCTAAAACGGTTTCAGGTATTTTGACTTTTAGGTCACCTTTCACTTTGCACTGGCATCCTAAACGCCAATTATTCTTTATCTCTTTCCTTGTAAAGTGAGGACGCTCTGAATCCAAGATTTCACCTCCTCCTTCAATCACTTGTAATCTGCATTGTCCACAACTGCCCTTTCCGCCACATGCAGAGGGTAAGTAAATTCCATTTTGTGTAAGGGTACTCATGATGGACGCACCTTGTGGAACGCTGAGAGTCTTATCTTCGTTTATGACGATATTGACGTTTCCGCTTGGCGAGAGATATTTTTTAGCGACCAACAGTATGATGACCAGCAAAAGAATGACGGTCAAGAATACGGCAATGCTCTGTAATATAAATGAAAATTCCATAATTGATGATTATATTTTTAAGCCAGAGAAGCACATCATGGCAATGGCCATAAGTCCTACGGTAATGAAGGTGATTCCAAGACCTTGAAGCGGTTTTGGCACATCACTATATTGTAATTTCTCACGAATAGCCCCCATGAGGACAATGGCAAGGGTCCATCCCAGTCCACTTCCCACAGCGTAAGCAATCGCGTCAGCGATGTTACCGATATACTGTGTGTTACTTGGATCCAGATTGATACGTTGCTGCATGAACATGGAACCACCCATGATGGCACAGTTTACGGCAATCAGAGGAAGGAAGATTCCCAATGAGGCATAGAGTGACGGACTATATTTCTCGACCAACATTTCTACCAATTGTGTCATACCGGCGATGACAGCGATGAAGATAATGAAACTCAGATAACTTAATCCTAATGGGTCCAGGACTTTGGTTTGAAGCAAGTAGTCCACCGGAACGGTGACAAACAGTACGAATGTCACGGCCATGCCTAAACCAAATGAGGTCTTTACATTCTTCGATACGGCCAAAAATGAACACATTCCAAGGAAGAATGCGAAGATCATGTTGTCGACAAATATCGATCTGAAAAATAATGATATGATATGTTCCATAATAATTCTAATTGATTAAAATTGCATGAATTACTTTTCTTCTTGATAGAAATAGGCACGGTGAATCCAAATGACACATCCAACAAGAATCAAAGCCATTGCCGGTGTGGCCATCATACCATTATTCATATAGCCAAAGTCGTAGAAAGACGATGGAATAATCGTAAATCCTAATAAAGTACCTCTACCAAACAATTCACGAAGAGCTCCCACAATCACTAAAATCATTGCGTAACCTAAACCATTTCCCACTCCATCAAGGAAGGATGGCCAAGGTTTGTTCATCATCGCAAATGCTTCCAAGCGTCCCATCAAAATACAGTTGGTAATAATCAAAGCCACATATACCGAGAGTTGAACACTCACGTCATACGCGTATGCCTTTAAGATTTGGCTCACGATGGTTACCAATGCGGCCACAACAACCAATTGTACGATGATACGGATTCGCATCGGAATGGTATTGCGAATAATCGAAATAATTACATTTGAAAATGCAGTAATAACCGTTACTGCCAATCCCATGACAATAGCTGGCTTTAATTGTGAAGTTACTGCCAAAGCCGAACAGATTCCCAAGACTTGAACCAAGATAGGATGATCCAAATTGAGAGGGCTTGTAAAGACTTTCTTATTTTGTGTTGAAAATAATGCCATAATACTAAATCAATTTAATGAGCTTTCAAGAAATTCATATATGCACCTAAACAAGTCTGCAACATCTCGGTCACACCGTTGGAAGTGAGGGTAGCACCCGTTATGCCATCAACTTGCGTGGAAGGGTCTTCCACCTTCTTGCTGACAGCCAGTGCGATTTGATGGGGATCTTGCGCAAATAGTTTCTTGCCTTGAAACTGGTTTTGCCATGCACGGTTGTCTTTAATTTCAGCTCCCAATCCAGCTGTTTCGCTATCATGGTCGAAGTAAGTTCCGAAGACAGTCGACTTATCTGCATTAATGGCAACATAACCATTGATAGCTCCCCATAGTCCCATGCCATAAACAGGTATCACATACTTAGTCTGTCCATTAACCTTACAAACGAAGAGTGCTAACTTTCCGTTCTTAAAGTCGGCAGAATTGAGTTTAAAACCGTTGTTTTCTCCGCCCTGTTCTCCTTTTTCAAGAACATTACCCTGCGCATCGATGATTTCATCAGCGAGTACAACTTCTTGATACTTTGCAGCAGCGTCTTCATTATTCAAATCTCTAATATTCAACGAATTTAATATTTGCTTCTTCTTGTCCAATGCCACGTTGGCATCTTGCATAGGTTTCAAAGCCTGAAACACAAAAGCCAACAGGAATGCAACAAGAACAACGATAATGATTGAATATATGATTGTATAGGAGTTTGAATTGGTATTCAATCCTTTTTTATTTCCTTCAGCCATCGTCTTATTTATTATGAGCAGTTAAACGTTTCATTCTCTTGTTGATGTTGCCCTGAACGACGCAATAGTCAATCAATGGGGCGAACATATTCGCAAATAATATCGACAACATCATACCTTCTGGATAACCGGGATTCATCACGCGGATGATGATTGTCATCACACCGATGAGGGCACCATAGATATACTTACCCTTTTCTGTACGTGCGGAAGTTACTGGGTCGGTAGCCATGAATACGGCACCGAAACAGTATCCGCCTAATATAAGATGCTCGTACCATGCTATAGATGTCATGCCGAGTGCACTGAAGAGTGCGGCCATGAGGCCACCACTAACAAACACGCTCAACATCGTTTTCCATGAAGCAATGCCTGTCACCAACAGCAGCAAGGCACCTATGGCGATGGCGATGACACTGGTTTCTCCAACGGAACCAGGTATCAAACCAACTAACATATCACAGATAGAGTAGGGGATATCTACATGGAGAGCCAGTTCACCAAGCGGTGTGGCCATGGTGGTGGCGTCTGGCAAGGTGTTGCCCAAACCAAATATCTGATGGCTGGCTACCCATATCGAATCACCCGTCATCTGTCCAGGATAAGAGAAGAAAAGGAATGCGCGGGCAGACAATGCCACATTAAAAATGTTCATGCCCGTTCCACCAAATATCTCTTTGCACAAAATCACTGCGAATGCTACTGACAAAGCCAGCATCCACAACGGACAGGTGATGGGAATGATAAGCGGCATCAAAATACCCGTTACCAAATAACCTTCCTGAATTTCTTCTTTCTTCCACTGCGCCCAGGCGAATTCGATGCCCAGACCTACGATGTAAGAAACAAGGATTTTAGGTAATACGGCCAAGAAGCCATAGAAGAACATCTCCCAAAAAGAGGCGTTGGCCAACTCTCCGGCAGCCGCGAAATTCTGATATCCAATGTTGTACATTCCGAACAACAAGGCAGGTAGCAGCGATGACCACCAGACTCATAATTCTCTTCGAGTCGATGGCATCATGGATGTGAGTTCCTGTCTTGGCTGTCGTGTTGGGAACATAAAGGAAACTCTCAAAACCATCATAGACACTCCAAAAAGCATGTAGCTTACCGCCCTCTTCGAAGTGTGGCTTGATTTTATTTAAATATTTTTTTAAACTCATGTCCTTATGCGTTTTCTTTTCTTAATATGTCCAGACCATTGCGTACAATCTTCTGAAGTTCCAACTTAGAAGAATCCACAAACTCGGCAACGGCGAAATCTTCCGGCGACACTTCATATATCCCCAGCTGTTCTTGCTTGTCGATGTCACCTGCAATCAAAGACTTGATGAGGTGTTCGCCATAAATATCCATGGGCAGTACCCGATCGTACTCGCCGCTCATAATCATGTGGCGCTCTCCACCCTTGATGCGCGCATCGAGGTCGTATTGCTTTTCCTTTCCTGAAAACCACGAGAAATAACTGTGTGAAACAGAGAACTGATTGGTACGAGGCAAAATCCATCCCAGCAATTCATCAGCCTGATCGCCTTCCGGTATCACGCAAACTTCCGAAGTGTGTGCACCGAGAAAGTCGGTCAACTCACACTTGCGTCCTGTCAACGGATTACCGTTGATGATGCGCAGATGTTCGTCTTCGCGCTCACCACCTATCTGGCCTGCCAACAAGTCAGATATCGGTGTGCCAACCAAAGCATCCACATACTGAGGATTTTTCACTTTGCTGCCTGCGAGGGCCACCGTCCGCGTGAGATCCACTTTACCCGTCAGGAACAAACGACCCATGAAGATGACAGCCGTTGGTTCGACCGTCCATACCACCTCACCCTTGTTCACGGGAGAAAGGTGATTGATTTGCACGCCTACATTGCTGGAGGGACAGGGACCGTCAAAAGCCGTTATCTCAACATCAGAAGCCTGCGTCAAAGCTTTGTCGGTTTGATTGACATGGATGTTCAAATATGTCTTTGCAATCTTCGACAACGCTGTCAAACCTGCTTGGAAAGCTTCTTCGTTGCCTTTGAGCTCAAACTCAAACTTGCCGGCCAAAGGCATGTTTCTGAAAGCAGATACAAAAATACCCTTCGGTTTGGTCTGTGGTTGGGTCGAAACGGCATAAGGCAGCTGATTGACATATCCAAAAAGACCCGCTTGCAACAGAGCCTCTACAACTTCGTCACCAGAAAGACTCCTCACGTCTTTTTTGCCAAAATCAACAAACTCCTGTTGTTGTGACGCCTCCACAATAACAGCCATCACTTTACGTCTATCGCCGCGGACAATTGACTTCACTTTTCCACTGACCGGTGAGGCGAACTTGACTTCTGGAAACTTCTTGTTAACGAAAAGAGCCTCTCCAACCTTCACGTCGTCCCCTTCATGCACACATAGCTTAGGGACTACGCCGACAAAATCGTCAGGTACAAGAGCGTATTGATGACTCTGTTTTAAAGATGTTTTTTGTTCGTTCGCTCTACCCTTCAGATTAATGTCCAAGCCCTTACGTAACTTAATTACATTTACCATAGAATATATAAATTAAACTTTTTTCCAACCAATGAGGGCATAAGATATTGTTCATATCCAAATGTTTGGCAAATTTAGTAACTTTTACTGATTTATAAAAGAAAAAGCAATCATTTATTTCAGCCATGTCAAAAAATGATGTACTTTTGCATGAAACAAAGCTGAACGCTGTCTGAAGAAGTTTAAAAATATACTCAACATCATCATTTGGAGCATTGTAGGATTTTATCTTACAATCATCATTTTGTTGCGTATACCGGCCATACAAGATGCCTGCGGTCAGCAAGTTGCATCCTTATTATCCAAGCGACTTGGCACCGAGGTGAAGGTCGAGCGCATTGACATAGGCTTTCTCAATCGCATCATCATCGACGGTCTTTATGTCTCTGACCAACAAGGCAAGCCCATGCTACAAGCATCCAGGTTTTCTGTGAAACTGGATTTCATTCCGCTAACCCGCGGAGAGATTTCTATTTCCTCGGCTCAGCTCTTCGGCATGCAGGCTAATCTTTATAAAAGTAGTAAAAACACCAAGCCCAACTTCCAATTCGTCATCGACTCCTTAGCATCGAAAGATACCACAACACAGGCCAAGCCCATCCGCATCGCCTCTATCGTATTGAGGCACGGCGCTGTTAAATACGACCAACTGGACTTACCGCAGACAAGACAATTCTCGCCCGCGCACCTCTATTTGAAAGACATCAGTGCGCATGTTATTGTCAGTGCACTGTCAAAAGACTCGCTGAATGTCAAGCTGAAAAATCTGAGCTTCAAGGAACGATCCGGCCTTCAGGTAAAATCATTCTCATCTAAATTGCGGGCAAACATGAACCATGCCGTCCTGGAGAATTTCAAATTGGAACTGCCTAACTCTAAACTGGTGTTATATCAAGTGCGCGCCAATTATCAGATGAGGAATGGCTCCCCCTTCATGTCCTCGCTATCCTATCACGGCCTCATAGACAACTCATACGTCACCCCATCTGATTTGGCTTTCATTTCTTCGAAGCTCAGTGAATACCATTCGCCTGTCAGCATCCAGGCATCGGTTTCTGGAACGGCATCGTCGTTGGCCATACGCCACATCCATTTGTTTTCCAAGAACGAACTGGAGCTTACCGCCAAGGCAACAATTCAGAGATGGGGCAAGTCTCCAAAATGGAACCTTGACCTGGAGACGCTCAACCTTCAACAAGCAGCCGTCAAAAAGTATCTGCCCAAAGAATATCAGAACACGCCATTGGCGAAATTTGACCACATCCACCTTTCAGGCAACTTCAATGGAGAGGGGAAAGACATCTATTCCAAAGGAATCTTCTCATCCAATTTGGGCGACATCAAGTTTGATGCCATGGTCGCTCAAGGCACCTACAAGGGCATGATAGAAACCAACGATTTTAAGTTGGCTCCCTTGTTGTCTGACCATGACTTTGGGTCGCTGACCGCTAAAATTGAACTCAGCGAATTTCGCAAACAAGGCAACCAGTCATCATTCAACATCAAGGGCGATTTCCCAAAAATTGAGTACAAAGGTTACCCATACAAAAACGTTTCAATCAACGGACACGGCACTCTGGATGCACATTCTCGTTTGGATCACTTTGATGGAACGGCTGCGCTCAATGATGTCAATGGCGTATTGAACATCCAAGGAAAGGTTGACCGAAACCAAGCACGTTACGCCGCTCTGTTCGATCTCACGGCAAAAGACGTGAACCTCTCGGCCTTGCGTCTCACACAAAAGTGGCCCAACCGAATAGTCAGCCTTCAGGCAAGCTCTCAGCTGTCAGGTCACTCGTTGAAAGATGTCACGGGCCGCATAGTCCTTTCAGATGTCATGATGCGCGATCCCAATCAAACTTATTCATTGTCAAGACTTGAATTGAAAACAGGGTATGACCAGCGACAAGAACATTTCATTTCTCTCGATGGCGATTTCGGCAACGCACTGGTAGTTGGCACATTTGATTACAATTCCATTCTACAGAACATCGAAAATGTCATCATCGACAAACTTCCCGGCATCCAACTGCTCACGCCCATGACAAGGCGCGTCACCCCACGGACAAACGTTCGCCTGTATGCCGACATCAGCAAGACCGATTGGGCCAACTTTCTTTTTGACATCCCGCTCTCCCTGCAACAACCGCTGCAACTCAGTGGCACCATTAACAGCGTCAACAACCAACTGAACATCAATGTCAACGCGCCCGACTTCACTTACGACGGAAGTCGATATCAGGACAATCATCTTCACTTGTCCACGCCAACCGATACGCTGCATTTCAGCGCAGAGGCCAACAAGCTGGATGCTGAGAACAAACGATGGACCTGGCGGGTGCAGTCCTCAGCGGCCAACGACCACTTGCTCACTACCCTGTGGTTTAACAATCATGCCTCCCATCCGCTCCAAGGAACTCTGAACACCACGACACAGTTCTTCAAGAAAAAGAATGGTGAGCCGGCAGCCCACGTAATCATACATCCGTCGGAGATATTGATTGAAGACAGCATCTGGAACATCGAGCCGTCGGACATCATGTACAGCAAAAACCATCTTACGGTCGACCATTTCTCCATCCATCACGACGACCAACATATCATCGTGGCAGGTCTGGCTACCAAAAATCCTATGGATACCCTCGTGTTCGACCTCAAGGGTATTGACGTAAACTATGTGCTGAACCTACTTCAATTCGATGCCGTCACATTCGGAGGGCGGTTGTCTGGACGCGCATTCGCATCGGGAGTCTTTGGAAAACCACAGGGACATGCCAACGTACAGGTCAGTTCATTTGAATTCGAGACCGGACAAATGGGTGTCCTGGATGCCAACGTCAGCTGGAACGCTCCCTTGAAGCAAATCGACATCCAAGCCCAAGCCAACGACCAAGGCCGGCAAACCTTAATCAACGGCTTTGTTTCGCCAAGTAAGCATTACATCGACTTGGCCATCCAAGCCCGGCAGACACGCTTGCAATTCCTCGAAGGCTACTGTGGTTCGTTCATGCAAGACGTCGATGCCAGCGGAACAGGGCAGTTGCGGCTTTATGGCGACTTGTCCTATCTCAACCTCACCGGACAGGTTGTCGCCGACGGCTCTCTGGGTATCACGCCCCTCAACACCCATTATACGCTCAGGCGGGGTATGATTACCTTGACACCCGATGAGATTGTTTTCAAGAACGACACCATCTACGACCGCAATGAGAACATTGGCATCGTCAATGGTAGCCTGCGTCACGACAATCTGACCAACCTGCGATACGACCTGCACATCGCTGCAGAGAACCTCTTGGCTTACGACACGCACACTTTTGGTGGAAATACCTTCTATGGAACGGCTTACATCAACGGCAACTGCGCCATCACTGGTAATGGTGACGATTTAAACATCGACGTTAACGCCATACCACAAAAAGGCTCACAAATCGTGTACAACGTGGCTGGCCTGGATGCGGTCAGTACCCAGAACTTCATCAGATGGTCGACAAGAACCGATTCGCTGCAACCAGATAGCATCGCACCACGCCAACATACCACCGCTTTGGCCGCACAAAAGCTGCCCGAGGTATCTGGCGACTTACATCTGAACCTGTTGGTCAACTGCACGCCCAACCTCACGCTCAAACTGCTCATGGATAACAAGACGGGCGACTACATCGCCTTGAACGGCAACGGCGTGCTGCGCGCCAACTATTACGACAAGGGTGCTTTCGAAATGTTCGGCAATTATGTTGTCGATCATGGTATCTATGGGCTGACCATTCAAAACGTCATCAAGAAAGACTTCCAATTTCAACAGGGCAGCACCATCACCTTTGGGGGCGACCCTTATCATGCGGCACTCAACCTCAACGCCACACACACCGTCAATGGCGTGAGCTTGGCCGACTTGAACATCGGGCGGTCGTTCACCAACAATAACGTTCGCATCAATTGTCTGATGAACATCACAGGCACGCCCCAGGCCCCTCGGGTGGATTTCAACCTCGACATGCCTACCTTGAGCAACGATGCCAAGCAGATGGTATACAGCCTCATCAACAGCGAAGAGGAGATGAACCAGCAAGTGCTTTACCTGCTGGCGGTAGGCCGGTTCTATTCACAAGGCACTAACAACAACGTCGGCACTGATGGCACGGCGCAACAAAGTCAGGCGAGCCTCGCCATGCAGAGCATCCTCAGTGGAACATTGAGTCAGCAAATCAACAACGTGCTGAATACCGTCATCGATAACGCCAACTGGAATTTTGGTGCCAACATCTCCACCGGCACCGAAGGATTCAATAACGCCGAGTATGAAGGACTGCTCAGTGGACGACTGCTGAACAACCGCCTGCTCATCAACGGACAGTTTGGTTACAGGGACAACCCCAATGCCACGACCACCTTCATTGGTGATTTCGACATCCGATATCTGCTCTTGCCGAGTGGCAATCTGGCCATCAAGGTGTACAATCAAACCAATGACAGATACTTCACGCGCAACAGCCTTACCACGCAAGGAGTAGGCTTGATTTTGAAGAAAGACTTCACCAATCTCAAAGACTTGTTTGGACGTAGAAGAGCGAAGAAGGCAAAACCGTCAAAATAAGTTTCCACCTACTCATGTGAAATGAGCCGTCGTGCATGTAGTTGTCTACGGGCGTTTCTATAAATTAGCTTTGTCAGATTGCGAGGCTGTTTTTGGTGGTCAATTTGTTTGTGAGTGAAGGAGTATAGCGAGCTATACGACTGAACGAACAAGCAAATTGAACCCAAAAGAGACCGCAAGATGACAAAACGTAAACTGTCCAACATAAATAAAAATTACGGTGGTAATTTATAGAACCGCCCTTAACAAATGGGGTGGTGGCGCTTCAATCATAAAAAGCAAACACTTCCAATTTATAATCACAGCATTATTGAAAGAATAAAGCTATTAGATGGAAGGGCAGAGTGAAAAAGTGAAACTTTTTCCCGTTTTCCATCCGAATTCAAGATAAAAGTCTTACTTTTGCACCACCAATAATAAGGAAAGGTGCTCGAGTGGCTGAAGAGGCACGCCTGGAAAGCGTGTAACCGCCTAAAGCGGTTCGGGGGTTCGAATCCCTCTCTCTCCGCTAATAGGCTTCAAAAGGGCTTCACAAAGGTTGTCATTTTAGCCTTCAAAAATTAGCTAATCGTTGTAAAATCAAGGTTTTACAACGATTTTTCTTTGTATATACCTCCATTGCCTGACGGCATAACCCTATGTTTTGACAATCATCATTCGGTCAAATTCTGCTACATAAACTGCTACACAAAAATTGCAGTAGCAAAAAATGTAGCAGTGACGGGATTTCGAATACCATATTGACGGCATTAATTCTTTCTTTTTCAGAGTGTTATATATTAACTTTGCAGCCGAGTGCTACACAAAAGAATGATGCATTATGAGAACAAATTTCAAGGTATCCTTCTACCTACGCTCAAACTATGAGAACAAAGAAGGAAAGTCGCCTGTAATGCTCCGAGTATTCCTTAACGGAGAGATGGCTAATTTCGGATCTACGAAAATATTCGTGGACAAGTCGCTGTGGAATAACACTACCAGCAGGCTCAAAGGTCGGACGGCAGAAGCCTTATCCGCTAATGCCGCATTGGACTCCATTTCCACAATGCTGAATAACATTTACCACAAATTCGAGGATGATGAATCCTTGTCATTGGATAAAATCCGCTCATTCTTTGTCGGGAAAGACAGGGAGTACACGACCTTTCTCCCTATATTCGACAAGTTCAACGAAGATGTCAGACAGCGTGTCGGACATACCATCAGCAAGGACAGCCTGCAAAAGTACAGCGTTTTAAGAAGGCATTTCGCAGAATTCCTTATCTATAAGTATGGGAAGAAAGATATTGGACTGGCAGAGTTCACGCCATCTGTAGTACAGGACTTTGAGCTGTACCTGAGTACGGCGGCTGGGTGTGCCTATAACACATCAGTCAAGAAATTGAAGGCACTGAAAACCGTGACCATCTATGCGCAAAAGCGTGGCTATCTTCTTCACGACCCATTCCTCAATCATCGTTTCCACTTGGAGCCGGTAAACCGTGGCTTCCTTACGGACGAGGAAATCATGAAGATTGCCAACAAAAAACTGGATATCCACCGCTTAGAACTAGTAAGGGACGTTTTCATCTTTTCATGTTTCACAGGTCTAGCATATATTGATGTTTCCAATCTCACACCAGACAATATCGTAACACTTGATGATAAGCAGTGGATTATGACCAAGAGACAGAAAACAAATGTAGAGACAAATGTTTTATTGCTTGACATTCCCAGGAGTATCATTGCCAAGTACAGTCATAAGACCTATCGGGACGGCAAACTATTTCCCATCCTAACTAATCAGAAAACCAACGCATATTTGAAAGAAATTGCCGACATTTGTGGCATCAAGAAGAATCTGACCTTCCATCTTGCCCGGCATACATTTGCGACCATGTCGCTCAGCAAGGGCGTTCCCATGGAAAGTGTGTCGAAGATGCTGGGACATACCAATATTAAAACTACACAAATTTATGCCCGTATTACCAATAAGAAAATAGAACACGATATGGAACAGCTGGCTGGCAAGTTAGACAAGTTCAATGTTGCTATGGGCATCAACTCAAAATAATGTACAACCCTAAACCAAGAAGATTATGACAACAACAAAGAAAGAACTTTCTTACTTCCGTTTGAAGTTGGAAGCGTATCTCGGAGAGCATTTTCCAGAGAGAGTGAATGAAAATACGTTTATAACTGCTCGCGCAGACGAAGCATTGACAACTTACTGCGATGCTATAGCACAAGGCTTTTCTCATCCCGAAGCAGAGGTAATGTCAAGCGAAGTATTATACCAAGATTTGCATTTTTCCAAGTATGACACACTTGTATCTGTCTTGGAGAATGAGTTCGAGAAAGAACTTCCTTCTCCACTCCCCGAAAGAC
>URFI01000031.1 GCA_900547085.1 uncultured Prevotella sp. | reverse complement strand
TCCGATCTTGCTTCATCTTCTACACCCAAAAGCCATGAAAAATCTTTGTCAGCTGTATTTGTATTCTTTTTCATATCTCTATTTCATTTTATGTTTAACTTGTTTGACCTTTATGGGATTGGTTTGTGTTTGTGGCATCTTCAGTGATTGCCCTTTCTGCTGTTTACGCACCTTGCGAACATGATATTCGTTGAGGTCTTTGAAGTTCTTGTAATGTACAGACATATCTTCCACCTTAAAACCTGCCTGCACGAAATCCTCCGTAGCCCTACGTCCTGCTTCATCATTGTCAAAGAAAGTGCGAATAGAAACCACCTGTCTATCTTTGAGGTAGTGGATGCTCTTTGCTACATTGCTAACGGAGTTCATCACAAGACAGTGGTTGGTAAATTCTTCTTTCATTGAAAGAAAGGATAGAAAGTCCATAAATCCCTCGTATATACAGACAGGATCAACTCTGTCCGTAAATATCGGAGTAATGCAATTCCCTGCAGCCGCTGTCATCATGGCTTTAAGAATCAAACCTTCACCACAATGAAAGCCTTGCGTGATGAATTATCTTGACAACGAATGCGCTCATGCTTGGCTTGTAAATCAGCAACCCCGCTTCTTGTTTCAAATTCGCCCAAAATAAGCAAGTTTTCTATTCTGTTGTTATACAGAAAGTTACACTTATCCGTCACTGTTGCTGCTTCAATTTCTGGGCCGTTAACGGGTAAAAGCATTGCTTTTGGTCACCAATAGCTATGCTTTTGCACCCTAATGGCAACCCTATTGACCGCCGAAAGGATGTCTTTAGCTACATCATCTCGTTGTGATTGGGTCGAAATATGATTTTTTCCGCTCCATCAACGCCTTGTTTGCATCCCGTTTGCCTAGTGATTTTTTCCAGATTGAAAGTTTTTGAAGGCCGTTTTAGGGGCGTTTTCTTTCAAAAATATTGTACATATTTTATATAATAAGACATGGTCAATTTCTTATTTCCTTAGACATCGTAGTTCACAGTTAGATTGTATGAGTGGGCTGCAACTTCGTCGTTGAATTGGAGCAAAGTGACTGCCAGCACCTTACTTTATCAAACTTAATCAATAAAAAAATAAAAATTTTTTGTGGATATAAAGATTATGTACTACCTTTGCAACGTATAAAAATGCGGCAATAGCTCAGTTGGTAGAGCACAACCTTGCCAAGGTTGGGGTCGCGAGTTCGAGTCTCGTTTGCCGCTCATTTTCATATTTGTTCAGGCTGCTGTAGTCAGGTTGGTGCAACATGAAAACTTTTTCAGTGGACAAACCTGGTAGTTATAGGCGGTTTTGGCTGATTGCCGCAATGGTGGAATTGGTAGACACGAGGGACTTAAAATCCCTTGGCCAGTAATGGCTGTGCGGGTTCGAGTCCCGCTCGCGGCACACTAAAACAAAAAATGATTACTATGCGCAAAAATCTCATCTTTACTTTATCAGTATGCTCTGTGCTGGCATTCAGCTCATGCTCAAAAATGGGAGCGTTGTCGGCAGACAATTTCACGGTAACACCAAACCCGCTGGAGACAAAAGGCGGTCAGGTTGCTGCCACCATCAACGGTGCTTTTCCTGAAAAATATATGAAGAAAAACGCTGTTGTGACCGTGATTCCCGAATTAAGATATGGAAACGGGCAGGTTGCCAAAGGGGCAGGCTCTACGTTCCAAGGCGAGAAAGTGCTGGGAAACGATCAGATGATTTCTTATCGTCTGGGTGGTCGTTACACCATGAAGACGGCATTTGATTTCGTACCCGCTATGCAGAAAAGCGACATGTATCTTACTTTCAGCGCTCGCAGGGGCAATAAGAAGATTAATATACCAGCCGTGAAGGTGGCCGAGGGTGTGGTTGCTACGTCCGAATTGTACAAGCAACTGCTGCTGAGTGACGGCGGTTGCATCCCGATTCATTCCAGCGTGTCAATGCGCGGAAGCAAGAGGCCAACATCAAGTTCTTGGTGAACCAAGCCAACTTGCGCCGGAGCGAATTGAAGAACAACTCTGTTCAGGAGTTCGTCGCCATGTTGAAGCGCATCAATGCCGACCGCGAGAAACTGAACATTCGTAACGTTGAGGTACAGGCATACGCTTCACCTGAAGGTGGATTGAGCTTCAACGACAAGTTGGCCGGCAAGCGCCAGAATACTTCAGAGGCTTACGTTAAATCACAGCTGAAGCAGACGGGCGTGGCCACTGGCATTGACGCTCACTACACCGCACAAGACTGGGATGGTTTCCAGAAATTGGTTCAGGCCAGCAACATTCAAGACAAGGATGTTATCCTGCGCGTGCTGTCCATGTACAAAGATCCTGAACAGAGAGAGCAGCAGATTCGTAACATGAGCGAGGCTTTCCGCGAGTTGGCAGACCGCATCTTACCCGAGTTGCGTCGTTCTCGCCTGATCATTAACTATGAGACCATCGGCAGAAGTGATGAGCAGATCAAGGCACAGTATGCCACCGATGCAACCAAACTCAGTGTAGATGAAATGCTCTATTATGCCACTTTGGAAGACAACATCGCCAAGAAGGAAGAAATCTACAAGCGCACGGCAGAATATTATGACAAAGACTATCGGGCTATGAACAACCTTGCAACCTTGGCATTCATGAAGGGTGACGAGATGGAAGCCACCCGTCATCTTGAGCGTGCTTTGCGTGTCAATCCGCAAGCTCCTGAGGCTTTGGCTAATCTGGGTATCATGGAACTGGTTAACGGCAACGTGAAAGAGGCCGAGACCAGCATAGCAAAGGCGCTGGGCGAACAGAATATAAACGTGGCTATCGGTAGTTTGAATCTGGCAAAGGGCAATTTTGCACAAGCAGAGAAAGACTTCGAAAATGTTAACAGCAACAGTGCGGCACTTGCACAGTTGATGAACAAGAACTATGCCGCAGCAGCTGCTACGCTGGACAAGGTAGCAAACCCCAATGCTTTGACCGACTATCTGCACGCCATCGTGGCTGCACGCCGTGGTAACAAGTTTGCTGCAGAATCTTATTTGAAAGAGGCTTTGAAAAAAGACCCCTCATTAAAGACATACGCTGACAACGATTTAGAATTGTCTATCTTGAGATAAGGCAACTGTTTGCTATGAAGCATATTGCCTATTTCTTTTGGCTCACCTTGGTTTTGATGTCGTGCGGTACCGACAGCCATCATTTTAAACTCGATGGCCGGCTGCTGCATCTCAACCAAGGTGAGTTTTACGTTTACAGTCCTGATGGCATCATCGGTGGCATGGACACTGTCAAGGTGACGGGAGGGCGGTTCACATACGAGATTCCTTGCGAGAAATCAGGAACGTTGCTCATCGTGTTTTCCAACTTTTCAGAACATCCCGTCTTTGCTGTACCTGGTAAAAAGGTAGAGGTGAAGGGGGATGCTTCGCATTTGAAGGAACTGGAAGTGAAAGGAACGGATGACAACGAGCTGATGTCTAAGTTCAAGAAAAAGATAGCCAACGCATCTCCTCCGGAGGTGTTGAAATACGCAGAACAGTTTGTGAACGACCATCCCAGCTCGGATGTGGGCAGGTTTCTTGTTTCCAAGTACTTCCTCAGAACCCCCAAACCTAACTACCCCAAGGCTAAACAGTTGGTGGACGTGATGGTGAAGAAACAGCCCAAGAATGGAGCTTTGAGCCGGTTGCAACGACAACTCTCGGGAGGAAATGTGGCAGAAGGTGACCGATTGCCATCCTTCTCGGTGACAGACGTGGACGGCAATGTGGTGACCAGCGCAGCTTTGAGTCAGGCTCCCCTGGCTGTCATCAATGTTTGGACATCGTGGAGTTACGAAAGTTTGGACATACAGCGGCGGCTCAATCAGTTTCAGAAGAAACATGCTGGTCGCCTCAAGGTGGTAGGACTATCGATAGACCCCAGCAAAAAGGCCTGCAAGAATACGTTGGACCGTGACTCCATCCGCTGGTCGAACATCTGTGATGAAGCAATGTTCGAGGGCAATCTTGTCCGTCAATTAGGCATTTCATCCATACCTTATAATATCATCTTGAAAAACGGACGCGTAGTAGCATGTGGACTTGACGCTCAGGCTCTCATGAAGAAGTTGGAAGAGTTGATCTAAAGCGACTTATCATGCTGGTTAAAACCTATTGTGCAGCTGTCAACGGAATGGAAGTGACAACTGTGACTATTGAAGTTAGTTTAACAAACGGCATCATGTACCATTTCACCGGTCTGGGCGATGAGGCCGTGAAGGAAGGGCGTAGCCGTATAGCTGCCGCCATGCAGTTCAATGGTTACAAGTTTCCGCATGCTGATATCACGGTGAACATGGCACCGGCCGACCTTCGTAAGGAGGGTAGCAGCTTCGATTTGCCTTTGGCGATTGCCATCTTGGCTGCTAATGGTAGCATTGTTTCTGAGGTGCTTGACCAGTATATGATGGTGGGTGAATTAAGTTTGGATGGTACCTTGCAGGCCGTGAAGGGCGCACTTCCCATCGCCATTCGTGCCCGTAAGGAGCATTTTAAGGGGTTGATTGTCCCCAAACAGAATGTGCGTGAAGCTGCGGTTGTTAACAATTTGGAGGTCTACGGCATGGACTCGATGGTGGATGTCGTGCAGTTTTTGACCGGTGCCAAGTCGTTTGAACCCACCGTCATCGATACCCGAAAAGAGTTTTACGAACACCAATATCGGTTTGACCTTGATTACAGTGATGTTCGAGGACAGGAAAATGTGAAGCGAGCGTTGGAGGTAGCTGCGGCCGGAGGTCACAACCTCATCATGGTGGGACCGCCAGGAAGTGGAAAATCGATGATGGCCAAACGCCTGCCAACTATTCTTCCGCCTCTCACTTTGGCCGAAAGTTTGGAGACAACACAGGTGCACAGCATCGCAGGTAAGCTGGGTGCCGATACGTCATTGATTGCGCAGCGCCCATTCCGCGCCCCACATCATACCATCAGTGAGGTGGCATTGGTGGGTGGTGGGTCTACGCCGCAGCCCGGAGAGATTACGTTGGCTCATCATGGCGTGTTGTTCTGTGACGAGCTTCCCGAGTTTAATAAATCCACGTTGGAAGTGTTACGCCAGCCATTGGAAGACCGGAAAATCACCATTTCGCGTGCGAAGTACACCATTGAATACCCCTGTAGCTTCATGTTTGTGGCGTCGATGAATCCCTGTCCGTGTGGTTATTATGGCGATCCCACGCATACATGCGTCTGTACTCCTGGTCAGATTCAGCGGTACCTCAACAAGATTAGCGGTCCATTGCTCGACCGCATCGACATACAATGTGAAATCACGCCCGTTCCTTTCAAGGATATTTCCAAGGCAGCTCCTGGAGAACCGAGTGCCAATATTCGTGAACGCGTCATTGCGGCCCGTGCCATTCAGATTGAGAGGTATAAAGACTGCAAGGGAATTTATTGCAATGCGCAAATGACCGAGCGCATGATTCATCGCTTTGCTGAACCCGAGGCCGATGGCATCAACATGCTCCGCATGGCGATGGAACGGCTTAGTTTGTCGGCTCGGGCATACAATAGAATTCTGAAAGTGGCCCGTACCATCGCAGATTTGGAGGGCAGTGAGCATGTCAAGACCGAACATTTGGCTGAAGCCATAGGCTATCGTAGTCTGGATAGAGGAGATTGGGCTGAGCGATAGCGCAGCAAGAGGCGGTTTTAACTACTTCCATTATTTTGCCATCTCTTCGATTTATCGTAATTTTGCATGAAGAAATATTAAAAAACAGGTATACTCATGGAGGAGAAAAAATTTAAGCGAACAACCGTTACGGCCGCTTTGCCATACGCAAACGGTGGAGTTCATATCGGTCATCTGGCTGGCGTTTATGTGCCGGCAGACATCTATGTGCGTTATTTGCGCCTGAAAAAGGAAGATGTTATCTTCATCGGTGGCAGCGATGAGCACGGTGTACCCATCACTATCCGCGCCAGGAAAGAGGGAGTAACGCCGCAAGATGTGGTGGATCGCTATCATTCGTTGATTAAAAAGAGTTTCGAGGAGTTCGGCATCAGCTTCGACATCTATTCCCGAACCACCTCAGAAATACATCATAAGCTGGCTTCTGACTTCTTCAAGAAGTTGTACGAGGAAGGGAAACTGTTGGAACAGGAAACAGAACAGTATTATGATGAGGAAGCACATCAGTTCTTGGCCGACCGCTATATCACGGGCGAGTGTCCCCATTGTCACCATGAAGGTGCCTATGGCGACCAGTGTGAGCATTGCGGCAGCGACCTCTCACCCATGGAATTGATTAATCCGAAGTCGGCGGTCAGCGGTTCAAAGCCGGTTATCAAGAAGACCAAAAATTGGTATTTGCCGCTCAACGAGTACCAAACGTGGCTCAAGAAATGGATTCTGGAGGGTCATCAAGAGTGGCGTTCCAATGTGTATGGCCAGTGTAAGAGCTGGTTGGACCTTGACTTGCAGCCTCGTGCCATGACGCGTGACCTTGATTGGGGAATCCCTGTGCCTATAGAAGGAGCCGAAGGCAAGGTGCTTTACGTCTGGTTCGACGCCCCTATCGGGTACATATCGAATACCAAAGAACTCTGTGAGAGCAATCCTGAACGCTGGGGATCATGGGAAAAATGGTGGAAAGACCAAGACACCCGACTGGTACACTTTATCGGTAAGGATAACATCGTGTTCCATTGTCTGATTTTCCCCACGATGTTGAAAGCCCATGGCGATTACATCTTGCCCGACAACGTGCCGGCTAACGAGTTCCTCAACCTGGAGGATGATAAGATATCTACCACTCGTAATTGGGCTGTTTGGTTGCACGAATACCTGAAAGACCTTCCTGGAAAGCAGGATGTGCTGCGCTATGTACTCACGGCCAATGCGCCGGAAACCAAGGATAACAACTTTACGTGGAAAGATTTCCAGGAACGTAACAACTCGGAATTGGTGGCCATCTACGGCAATTTCGTGAACCGAGCGTTGCAGTTGACCAAGAAATATTTCGATGGAGTGGTGCCTTCCTGTGGAGAATTGCTCGATGTTGACAAGCAAGCGCTTGATGAATTCAAGGACGTGAAGAACAAAGTGGAGGGCTATCTCGATGCGTTCAAGTTCAGAGAAGCGCAGAAAGAAGCTATGAACCTGGCCAGAATCGGCAACAAATATATGACCGAATGTGAGCCATGGAAAGTTTGGAAGACCGATCCAGAGCGTGTGAAAACCGTTTTGTACATCTCGTTACAGTTGGTTGCCAACCTCGCCATTGCGTTCGAACCATTCTTGCCGTTCTCTTCAGAGAAGCTTCGTCGCCTCATTAAGATGGATACTTGCGACTGGAGTCTTTTGGGTAACCATGATTTGTTGAAAGCTGGTCACCAGCTGGCTGAACCCGAGTTGCTTTTTGAGAAGATAGAAGACGCAACCATTGAGCAGCAACTTCAAAAGTTGGAAGATACAAAGAAGGCCAATGCCGCTGCCGCCTACACGGCTAAACCCATCAAACAGACGATTGATTTCGCTGATTTTGAGAAGTTAGACATCCGTGTTGGACATATCAAACACTGCGAACGCGTAAAGAAAGCCAATAAGTTGCTGAAGTTTACCATCGATGACGGTTCGGGTAAAGACCGCACCATTGTTAGCGGTATTGCTAAGTTCTATGAGCCAGAAAGCCTCATTGGTAAGGATGTTTGCTTCATTGCCAACCTGGCACCGCGTAAGTTGATGGGTATAGAGAGCCAGGGTATGATACTTTCCGCCGAGGACTTTGACGGTTCGCTCAGTGTCACGGCCCTCGAACATCCTGTCAAACCAGGTAGTCAGGTGATGTAGAGAACCTTTCATGGGTATGCATCATTGGGATAAGCCCCCATCTGTTGCCACCTGTTTGACCACATTTCGTTGAGCTTGAAAATAGTTTTTAAATCATGGAGCAGCTATTGCATTATTGTTGGAAGCATCGTCTGTTTCCATTACGGCAACTCACTACCACCGACAACCAAGCGTTGGAAGTGATAGATGTGGGGCTGCATAATGCCAATTCGGGTCCTGATTTTCTCAATGCTAAGGTCAAGATAGGCAACACGGTGTGGGTGGGCAATGTAGAAATCCATGTCAAGTCGAGCGACTGGTATGCGCATCGCCACGAGCAAGATGCTGCCTATAACAATGTAATCCTGCATGTTGCGGGTGAAATTGATGCGGAAGTAAAAACCGAGAGCGGTCGTGTTGTGCCACAGATGCAGCTTTCTGTGCCAGCTTCTGTTGCGCAGCATTACGAACAATTGCAAACCATTGATACCTATCCGCCTTGCTATGAGATTATCCCCAACCTGTCTATCTTGACGATTCACGCATGGATGTCGGCCTTGCAGACAGAGCGTTTAGAACAAAAAACGCATGACATCGAACGCCGTTTGCAGCAGTGTAATGGCGATTGGGAGGCGGCTCTCTTCATCACCTTGGCCCGCAACTATGGTTTTGGCATCAATGGCGAGGCTTTTGAACAGTGGGCAAGATCGATTCCGCTGCATGCTGTAGACCACCATCGTGATGACTTGTTTCAGATAGAAGCGTTTTTTATGGGGCAAGCCGGATTGCTCGAGCGACATCTTATCCCGCAAAAATATCACAAAACGATGGATGAAGAGGGCTATTTTGAACGTCTGCGAACAGAATATCTCTATCTGCACCGCAAGTTCTCGCTACAACCCATCGATGGAAAAATGTGGCGATTCTTGCGATTGCGCCCGCAAAATTTCCCCTACATCCGCATCGCACAGTTGGCCAATCTATACCATTCCCGTCGGTTTGGCTTGCGCAATTTGGTGGAAAGTGAGTCTCTTGACGACTTAAAAGTAGCGATGAAATCGGCTGTTTCGCCCTATTGGGAAACTCATTATGCGTTTGGTTCGGTGAGTAGGAAGAGCGAAAAGCGGCTTTCGGAAGCGTCACTTAATGTTCTTCTCATCAACACCGCTATCCCATTTTTGTTCGCCTACGGTCGGCATGAGTCGTCAGAGCAGCTGTGTGAACAGGCCATCAATTATCTGGAGCAGCTCAAACCAGAGCGAAACCACATTGTCACCATGTGGCAACAATGTGGCCTCGATGTGCAAAATGCAGGCGATACTCAGGCTTTAATCCAACTCAAAACACATTATTGTGACCGGAAAGAATGCCTTAGATGCCGCATTGGCTATGAATATTTAAAAGGAAGGGAGTATTGATTCGCCGTCGGTCAGTGGCCTAAAACGGCTGACATGGCTCAAAAACTCACATTTTTAAGAACTCAAAAACTCACAAACTCACCAACTCATCAACTCAAAAATGAACTATATTTTCGAGACACGAATGGAGGTTCGCGACTATGAATGCGACATAGAAGGCATCGTGAACAACGCCAATTACCTCCATTACATCGAGCATACGCGCCATTTGTTCCTCCGTTCGTTAGGCCTTAGCTTTGCAAAGATGCACGAACAGGGAATTGATGCCGTGGTGGCTCGCATGAACTTGCAATACAAAACGCCACTCAAGTGTGATGATACTTTCATTTCTCGTTTGGCTTTAAAGAAAGAAGGCCTGCGCTATATTTTCCATCAGGACATCTTTCGGGAGCAGGATGATAAGCTATGTTTTAAGAGTAAGGTTGAATTGGTGTGCCTCATTCATGGCCGTTTGGGGCATAGTGAGGAGTACGACCGCGCGTTTGCTAAATATCTATGATCATGACAGACCCACAAGAACTCATCAACACCATCGCTTTGACGCGCATCAACCATTTTCATCTCACGGGAATGGTTCAGTTGTATCGTAGGCTGGGCTCGGCGACAGCCGTGATAGAGCATCGACATGACATCCGAGAGGTGCTGCCAGATGCGTCGCCTAAGTTGGTGTCATCGCTTCAAAACGTAGACCAATACTTGCGTAGAGCAGAGGAAGAGCTCGAGTGGGACGTGTCAAATGGTGTCATGCCGCTTTGCATGAATGATGAAAACTACCCGCAACGGCTTAGGGAATGTGATGATGCTCCGTTGATGTTGTTTTACAAAGGGTCGGTCAACCTGAACCAACGTCGTGTCATCAGTGTGGTGGGAACCCGAAGAAGCACCGTCTACGGAGAAGATTTAATTCGTCGGTTCATGGCAGAATTGCGACAGTTGTGTCCACAAGTACTCGTGTTAAGCGGCCTCGCTTATGGCGTTGACATCCTCGCTCACCGCCATGCTTTGCAAAATGGATACCCTACAGTGGGTGTTCTGGCGCACGGATTGGATTATCTTTATCCTCCCAGACATCGACAAACAGCCGATGAAATGGTGCAAAAAGGAGGATTGCTCACGGAGTTTCTCACGCAGACCAATGCAGATAAAGTGAACTTTGTGAGAAGAAATCGTATCGTAGCAGGAGTTTCTGATGCGTGTATCGTTGTAGAAAGTGCTGCCCATGGTGGTGGATTAATCACCGCCAGTTTGGCTCGAACCTATAACAGAGAGGTGTTTGCCTTCCCTGGTAACGTGGGAAGTCCCTATAGCGAGGGATGTAACAACTTGATAAGAGACAACGTGGCAGGGCTCATCAATCATGCCTATGATTTCGTTAAAAGCATGGGATGGGAAGATGATGCAAGGCTCAGTCGTGCACATCATGAGGGAATTGAGCGACAGTTGTTTCCTGACTTGTCGGCTGAAGAACAGCAAGTTGTTGGCGTGTTGCGAAAAAACAACGACTTGCAAATCAACATGCTGAGTGTTCAGGCGGGCATTCCCATCGCTAAACTCTCTGCCATTCTCTTTACTTTGGAAATGAAAGGCGTGTTGAAAGCCTTACCAGGTGGCATTTACCATTTGCTCATGGGTTGATAGGAATCTGCTCATAGGTTGACATCGTTCATGGGAATTCTATGTCATGGCCTTTAGCCTTGGCAGCTCAAAATAGATGAAATCAGTAACTTTTTCAGGAAAATGAAGATAGGAAACATAGACTTAGGTGTGCAGCCAATCTTGTTGGCTCCGATGGAAGACGTGACAGACATCGGTTTCAGACAGTTGTGTAAGCGCTTTGGTGTATCCATGGTATATACCGAATTTGTCAGTGCAGAAGCACTCGTGCGGTCCATTAAAGCCAGTTTGAACAAGTTGACCATTAGTGAAATCGAACGACCCGTAGGCATACAGATTTACGGAAGGGACGTTGAGTCCATGGTAGAAGCTGCCAAGATTGTAGAACAGGCCCATCCTGACGTGATTGACATCAACTTTGGATGTCCCGTTAAGAAGGTGGCAGGCAAAGGTGCGGGCGCAGGTATGCTGCGTAACATACCGCTTTTGTTGGAGATTACCCGAGAGGTGGTCAAGGCGGTGCATACGCCTGTGACTGTAAAAACACGTTTGGGATGGGATGAAAACAATCTTATTATCACCGAATTGGCCGAACAACTGCAAGATTGTGGTATTCAAGCGCTGACCATCCACGGCCGCACACGCAGTCAGATGTACACTGGAAACGCCGATTGGACGCTGATTGGTGAGGTGAAAAACAATCCTCGCATCCATATTCCTATCATTGGCAATGGCGACATTACCACGCCCCAGGAAGCCAAACAGGCTTTCGAGCGTTTTGGCGTAGATGCCATTATGGTTGGCCGGGCAGCCTTTGGACAGCCCTGGATTTTTAAAGAGATGCGCGACTATCTGGATGGAAAACCTTACGATGCGTCGCTTGACATCAATAAAAAGATAGACATATTGAAGGAACAGCTGCACATCAATGTGTCACGTATCGATGAATACCGGGGTATCTTGCATACCCGGAGGCATTTGGCAGCCAGTCCCATCTTCAAAGGCATCCCCGATTTCCGACAAACCCGCATCGCCATGCTGCGGGCATCTACCGTTGTAGAACTGGAAAACATTTTGGAAGCGTGCAGAAAACGATTAGTGGATGAACGCTAAGTTCTCTGTTTTAGAACATCGCCAATACGCTATCTTTGTCCAAATGGATAGTGATGTGTTCATGCTTCTCGGTTGTTTATTTGTCCATCGCGCCTGTTCTTCTCTTGTTATTCTGATCTGTCCTACAAGGCTATAGGCATTTGTTCCGTCCCCGCATCCTCTTTTCGTTTTTCTCATTCCATAATAAAAGCGGCACGACCTCGGTGAGGTTGTGCCGCTCTTGTTAGTGGTTTATTACTTTGTTCAGCGTTCCATGTCGTTATGATACAACGACAGCCTCTTCTTCTTGTTCTTTCTTGATTTTGCGTCCCAATACTATGTAAGCGATAGGTGATGCCAAGAAGATAGAACTGAGCGTACCTACGAGGACACCAATAATCATGGCAAAGGCGAAACTGCGAATGCTGTCAGCACCGAGGATGAAGATTGGAACCAACACAATCAATGTAGACACAGAGGTGTTGATGGTACGAGCCAACGTCTGGTTGATAGAATCGTTGAACGTCTTCTGTAAATCTTGTTTTGGATGCAGCTTTAAGTTCTCACGGATACGGTCAAACACCACCACCGAGTCGTTGATGTCGTAACCGATTACCGTTAGGATAGCACCGATAAACGTTTGGTCAATCTCCAAGGAGAAGCCTATCCATCCGTAACATAACGAGAACAAGCCGACCACAATCGTCGTGTCTATAATCAATGCTGCAACTGAACCAATGGAGAAACCGATGTTGCGGAATCGCAGTAAGATATATAAGAAGATACATATCAGTGCAATCACAACGCTCTTGATGGCATTGTTCGTGATGTCCTTAGCGATGGATGGACCCACTTTAGAAGAACTGATGATTGATCCACCTTCGCGGATATCAGGGTTCTTGAATGCTTCTATGCTGGATTGCTTCACAAGTCCGGCTTTCTTCAGCGAAGTATATAGAATCGTTTCTGCCTGATCATCCATCTGTGGGTCATTGCTTTCCAGATTGTAGTTGGTAGATACACGGAAGGTCTTGCCGTCGGTACCGATGGCAATCACGGTCGTGGTTGCGGGTTTGCCTGCATTCTTACCTACTGTATTTTGGAATGCATTGTTCAAAGCGTTGCGTACCTCTTCCACATGTGTGTTCTTGTCAACCGTCACAACATAGTTGCGTCCACCCGTAAAGTCAATGCTCTGGCTCAGACCACGAACAATAAAGCTGCCGATGCAAATGACGATTGCGATGGCGTAAATCGTGCCACTGGTCTTGAACATGCTCATGAATTTATAGCGTGTGTTCTGCATCATATTCTCTGATATGCCCGTCCAGAACTTGAGGTTCAGCCACTTGTCTTTGTTCAGCTTGTGCTCATAAACCAAACGTGTCAAGAATACAGCACTAAAGAACGAACAAGCCAAACCAATCAACCATGTGGTAGCGAATCCCTGAATGGGACCTGTACCGAATATCAACAGGATAACACCTGTGATGGCCGATGTTAAGTTAGAGTCGAAGATGGCACTGAAGGCGTTGCTGTAACCAGCTGCTACCGCCTGTTTCATATTCTTTCCTGCTCGCAGTTCCTCCTTGATGCGTTCGTATATCAGCACGTTGGCGTCGACGGCCGTACCCAACGTAAGCACCATACCGGCAATACCCGACATGGTAAGGGCAGCTTGAAACGACGTTAGAATACCTAAGGTGAAGAATACGTTCACAATCAAGGCGCAGTTGGCGATCATACCTGGGATGAAATTGTACATCAAAATCATGTAAATCATCAACAGCACGAAGGCTATCACGAATGAGATGATACCTTGCTGGATAGACTGTGCACCCAGTGTAGGACCTACTACCTCTTCTTGTACGATGCGTGCAGGTGCTGGCATACGACCTGATTTCAGGGTGTTGGCCAAGTCTTTGGTGTCTTCAATGGTGAAGCTACCCGTGATGGATGATTGTCCGCCGTCAATTTGGACTTGGATGCGAGGAGAGGTGTACACCAATCCGTCCAACACAATGGCAACAGCTCTGCCAATGTTGGCCTTGGTGATGGCCGACCAGCGGCGTGCACCGTCTGCGTTCATGGTCATGGAAA
>URFI01000030.1 GCA_900547085.1 uncultured Prevotella sp. | reverse complement strand
CTCATACATAAAGAATTCATTTATAGCGGATTCCATCCCTGAGCTCGTAGTGTAAATTCCTGATTGTCACGTGTGATTAGTTGGGCGCCCAATGATTCTTTGGTGATATGTCCAATCACTCTCACACCTTCTATCTGCTGTATCTTTTCATGATCGGTGATGGGAACAGTGAAAAGCAGTTCGTAGTCTTCGCCGCCATTCAATGCACAAGTCGTGACGTTCATGTTCAGTTCTTCTGCCATGACAGCTGTTTGGTAGTCAATCGGCAGGTTCTTCTCATAAATTCTACATCCGCATTTGCTTTGTTTGCATATATGTAACAGTTCACTGCTCAGTCCATCGGAGATGTCAATCATGGCAGTAGGGTGGATATTAGCTGTCTGGAGCTTTTCAATGATGTCTCCTCTTGCCTCTGTTTGCAATTGTCTTTGCAACAGATACTCTTTCCCAGCAAAGTCTGGTTGGAAGTTACCAAGCTCGCTAAGTTTCTTCTTCAGATGCTCAACAAGTTGATTGTCTTGTTCTTTTTGTGCTGCTTTCAGTTTCTTGTTGAGTTCATCTATCTGCTGATAATACACATCTTTCTCGCGTTCTAACAACATCAGCCCCATGTAGGCTGCACCTAAATCGCCGCTGACGCAAATCAAGTCAGTGTCTTTGGCACCGCTGCGATAAACGATGTCTTCCTTCTTTGCTTCCCCAACGCAGGTAATGCTGATGGCCATACCCGTGCGTGAGGATGTCGTATCGCCTCCCACTATGTCCACATGCCATTTATTGCAGGCCATTTGCAGGCCGCTATAAAAAGTCTCCATGTCTTCAACTTTAAACCTTTTGTCGATGGCAAGGCTCACCAACAACTGCTTTGGTGTTCCATTCATGGCAAATATATCGCTGATGTTTACCATGGCTGACTTGTAGCCAAGATGTTGCATGTCGATGTAAGTGAGGTCGAAATGAACGCCTTCCATCAGCATGTCTGTGGTCATCAGTACCTCCTTGTCGGAATAGTGCAGCACGGCGCAATCGTCACCAACACCAAGTTTTGTTGATTTGTTCTGTATTTGGATGTCTTTTGTGAGGTGACCAATGAGTTTGAATTCACCCAGTTTTGAAATATCTGTCATTCGCTTGAGTGGTAATTTGCTGTAAAGTATATTGATTACAAAGTGAGTTGACAGGAGTATCCAATCACTTTTATAGAAACGTGAGCGTATGGATGTACCTAGCCAACTCACTCATCAGCTTGCGGTGAGCATGCCTTAACTTCTCTTGATGATTTCGCTCATGATTTCAGTCATTAGCGGTTGAGCCTTGTTCGCAGCAGCTTGAACCTCTTCATGAGAAACTTCTACGGGTTGTCCCTCAATGCCTAAATCGGTTATGATGCTCATTCCAAACACCTTGATGCCACAGTGACGAGCCACGATAACTTCGGGTACGGTGCTCATTCCAACAGCGTCACCCCCTAAACGATGATACATTCTGTATTCTGCAGGTGTTTCAAAAGTCGGTCCCTGTACGCCAACGTAGACACCATGAACCACTCTGATACCTTTTTCTTTGGCAATTTTGTCAGCCAGTGTTCTTAGTTGTCCGTCATAAGCCTCATGCATGTCAGGGAATCTTGGACCTGTTGGGAAGTTCTTACCATGGAGTGGATGCTCAGGGAAGAAGTTGATATGATCGTCGATGATCATCAAATCTCCAATTTTAAAGTCGGGATTCATTCCTCCCGAGGCATTGGAAACAAACAAAGTTTCAATACCCAGTTCATACATGATGCGCTCTGGGAAGGTTACTTCTTTCATGTCATAACCTTCATAATAGTGGAATCGGCCTTGCATGGCCATGATGTCCTTACCTCCCAACTTGCCAGAATGACCTTCCACCGTGGACAGGGGGAAGTTTGGAATGTCAGTATAGGCGAATTCGTAACTATCTGTTATCTCTGAAGCTAATTGTCCTAGTCCGGTTCCCAGGATGATTGCTGTCTTTGGACTTGTTGTCATCCTTTCTTTCAACCAGGATGCTGTTTCTTGAATTTTTTCGTACATAGCTAATGATTTTATGATTGAATGTTTCTTCATCGTTTTGAAGAAAACTTATTTGTATTGGTAAAGAATAAATAGCATTCTTGACTTGGTCAGAGAGGCCGTCTACAGCAACCAGTCGCGTAGCATCTTTTTCGGTTGTGATGACAATTTTAGGTGAAGAGATTGCCTCAAATTGTGCATTTAGTTTGTCTATGTCTTTCCTTGTGAACAGGTGGTGATCAGCAAATTTCAATGGATGAATTTGCTGACAATGGTGTTTCAGGTCTTCATACATTTGCTTAGGCGAAGCGATGCCCGTCACCAAGAGCACGTTTGTCTTCTTAATGGTATGGAGAGTGCGAGTTGGTCCGCCAAAGATAGGTTGCAAACTACCATATTTAATCGTCGTAAAGAACAGGGATTGAAAAGGGTAGAGGTCCAGGTTTTTGGTCAAAACCCGAAACTCCATTGGCTTTAAGTCTTTAGGACATTTAGTCACGATGACCACATCTGCTCGATTTTTCCCACTCAACGGTTCGCGTAGACGACCGGCTGGCAACAGTTGGTCGTTCATGATGAATCGATGATAGTCTACCAGCAAGATGTTAATTCCTGGCTTTACATAGCGATGTTGGTAAGCATCGTCCAGGATAATTACATCAACATCTTTCGTTTCTGCATCAGATGTCAAGTTCTCAATGCCCCTCCTTCTGTTCGCATCCACAGCGACAAAGATGTTGGGGAATTTGGATTTCATCTGGGACGGCTCATCCCCAATTTCCTGCATGGTTGAATCTTCGTGCGCCAGTACATAGCCTTTGCTTTTTCGTTTATATCCCCTGGATAGCACACCCACTTTCATCCTGTCACCAAGGAGGCGTACCAGGTATTCAACATGCGGTGTTTTACCCGTTCCACCCACAGTCATGTTGCCAACGGAGATGATAGGAATATCGTATGTCTGCTCTTTCAGGATGCCCATTTCAAACATTTGATTGCGCAACCTCACACCAATTCCATACAGCCAACTCAGTGGCAGCAGCCATTCGTTAATCTTTATATAATCTCCTTCTGTCCTCATTCATTAAATTGAGTCTTACTCATGCAGCGCGTCATCATGTTTAATGGCCGCTGTGTTGATGAGAGTTAAGACCGTGGTTTTGATGTTCTTGATTATCTGATGTTCAGATAAAAAGGTATGCGAGCTTGAATCATGTTTTGCTGATTCATTGTCTTGAGCAACATGAAAGGCTCGTAATATTCGCCTAATGTGACTCGTAATTGCTCGTCAAGATAGTTGCTGCCGCTCATTGCACCCGTCAATTGGTCCATCCAACTTGCCTTTGCAGGATAGTCTTGCGTGTAAAACTCTTCGAGTTTAGCCAGCTTTGCAGCTTTTTCAACCGCTTTATCCAGACCACCTAATTCGTCTACCAACTTGATTTTCAAGGCATCTCGCCCTACGAAGACGTGCCCTTGGGCGATAGCCTCTACTTGATTGACAGACAATTTACGTCCATCAGCCACGCGTTGGCGGAAGAGAGCGTATCCCCGATCGATGTATCTTGCGAGATAACCGATTTCTTCTGCGTTCAGTGGTCGTGCTGACGAGCCAAACGTAGAATTCTTATTGGTCTTCACTTCATCAAACTTTATTCCCAACTTCTGTGTAAGCAACTGACTCATGTCTGGTATCATGGCAAAAATACCGATGCTGCCCGTAAGCGTTGTAGGCTGCGCTACAATCCAATTGGCATTGCAACCCATATAATATCCGCCTGATGCAGCCATGTCACCCATCGAAACCACTACGGGTTTCTTCTTCTTCAATTGCTCAACCTGATTCCACATCTGCTCTGAAGCGTATGCACTTCCGCCGCCTGAGTTGATTCTAAGAACAACTGCTTTCACGTCATCATCTTCTGCCAAAGCTTCCAAATCCTTGCACACTTCCGAACCTACAATCATGTGTTCAGCTCCAAACATGCTACCAGTCACCGGATTGTCGACGATAGAGCCGTATGCATAATACACAGCAACCTGTTTTCCTTCGCTCTCTTCCTTGACACTACGCATGTCAGTGACGCCCACTTGGTTGACTGGATCATCCTTGTCGAGTCCGAACATCTTCTTAACTTCGTCCTTCACCTGGTTGGTATAAAGCAAGCCATCCACCAGTTTAGCATCCACATAGTCCTTTGGATTGCTGAAGGTTATCAAGCTGTCAGCATATTGGTCCAACTTATCCACATTGATTTTCCTACTGTTACTCACTGCCTTGAGCACGTCTGACCAAATACCGTCGATGTAAGCCTGCGTTTGCTCACGACTGGGATCGCTCATCTTGTCAGCGATGTACATTTCTGTGGCACTCTTGTATTTTCCAACTTTGACGACTTGATACTGTATACCGACTTTTTTCAGCAAATCTTTCACAAACATTGGTTGAGCGCCAATGCCGTGCCAATCAATCATGCCTTGTGGATTCAGAAAAACCTTGTCAGCCACAGAAGCCAAATAGTAGTTGCCCTGGGTGTAGTTATCTCCGTAAGCAATGATTTTTTTGCCGCTTTTTTTAAAGTCTAAGAGTGCGTTTCTTATCTCTTGTCTACTGGCATAATTCGCCAAAAATATACCCGACTGTATATAAATACCCTTGATTCTGTCATTATTTTTTGCTTTTTTGATGGCAGAAAGAATGTCGTCAAGCCCTACGGAACCAAGTTCGTTTCCAGTGAGCATTCCCCAAACATTATCATTACCTTGTTCTGCCAAACTACCTGAAAGATTTAAAACAAGAACGGAGTTTTTGCTAACATTTTGAGTAGCTTGCGCAGATGATATCAAGCCCACTATACTCATCGTGCCAAAAATCACTACAATGAGTCCAAAAACGATCAGTCCTACGACTGTTGCTCCAACATATTTGAAAAAATCTTTCATAGAGATAAAGTTTTGATTACTGAATGCAAATATACTTAATTTTATTCATAATGTCATGAAATACTTCGTTTTTTTGAGTAATCTGTCATATATTTGTCAACATGAACAAAGTAATTATCATGGGAGCCTCATCTGGAATGGGGAAAGAACTGGCACAACTCTTTTATGATGCCGGTTGGATTGTCGGGATAGCGGCCCGACGCATCGACTGTTTCTAAGTCGTAATTTCTCCGCAAATGATGGCTCGCAAGCGTGCACTTCAACCATCCATACTGCCCAAATTGATGTATGTAGCGATGGTGCTGCCACCCAATTGCACGATTTAATCGAGCGCATGGGTGGGGTAGACTTGTATTTGCACATGTCAGGTGTTGGAAAAATCAATCAAGAGCTTGAGGAAGATATAGAGCTGAACACGGTAAATACCAATGGCATGGGGTTCGTCAGGATGGTGGGAGCAGCCTACAGATATATGGCAGCACATGGAGGAGGGCACATTGCTGTGGTGTCATCCATTGCCGGCACCAAGGGATTAGGGCCAGCACCGGCATACAGTGCAACCAAATCCATGCAAAACATTTACATCCAGTCACTTGAACAATTGGCCAATTCGCGTAAACTCAACATCAAGTTTACAGATCTTAGGCCAGGTTTTGTAGACACTCCTTTGCTCAACGGAGGCTCGTATCCCATGATGATGAATCAGAAGATGGTTGCCACCAAGATGTTTCATGCCATCATGCGTCATGAGCATGTACGCATCATCGACTGGCGTTGGTCTGTTTTGGTTGCATTATGGAAGTTGGTACCCAATTGGATTTGGAGGAGAATACCACTGAAAAGATGACGAAAAATGACGTATCTAAGGTGTGTCCGAAACCGTCTGTTGGTCGCTAAGGATGTCCTCAGAAAACATGCATGAAATACTTGTCGTTTCAATCTCATTGAGTTAATCGTCCAATGTCAATGAGTTTGACCGCCAAAGTCATTGACTTTGCTCTCCAATATCAATGAGTTTAATACGCCATAGATAATATATTGAATATTAATTATTTACAACATGTGTTCAAACAGGTTTTCATTTTCGATAAATCGACAATCCTACTTGTTATTCGAAGCATGTTTGTCACATCTTTTATAAATGCCGTGATTACAATTTGTTCAGCGTGTTATACAGTTGTTCCCCAAGGCCGATGGTATATCCTTGGGATAAAAATACCACACGATTAAATGTGTCGGCAATGATGAAGATAGGCAACTGGCGAGCATCTTGTAGCTTCATTTGTGCCACGATTTGCTTCTTGATAGCGCCATCTTTGTCTATTCCAAAAACTGTCTTGTTGGGTAGCACTCCGAAGTCACTGGGCTTGAACTTCTTGGCTTCCGCTTCTGACTCAAACAAAAGTACAAAAGGTCTGCCCAAACGGTCAAATTCGTCTTTCAGCTTAGCAATGTCGCGCAGGGTGTGGTTGGTGGGTTCTTGTCCCACACCGATAAGGCCCAACACAAAATATCCTCTCCCTGTTTGCGACAAGATGCTTACCTCTTGGGCGTCTTTCACAAACTTCGACTCGCTATCAAAGTTGCCAATCACGCTAATCTCAGTTTTGGAGGTACGAAGTTTCAAGTCGAGCGTTGTCGTTTGTCCTTCCACGATGTTGAATATCTGATGGCTCTCTTTCACATTTCCACTGGCCATGCGAGTGCCGGTGACCAGGAAATAGGTTCCTGTATCCAGACTCGTTCCATTCTTGAATGTATTCTTCCAGCTTGTTCCACCGCCCATGTCAACCTGACCTTCATCAAAGTTTAGCAAAACTGGAATGCCATTTTCTATTTTACTGATGCTGAAATGGTTATAATACTTAGGGTCATCCAGATATTTGGAGGGCGAATAGCTTAAAACCAGTTTCCCTTTTGGAGCTGTTTTCTGTTTTTCTGTCTCAAAATCAACATCCATCCATTGGCCATTTTGGCGATATTGAACTTTAGAAGTAACCACGTCCTTTCGTGCTTCGATACCAATGCTGCGGGCCAAGTCGACAAAGAAAATATCTCTTGAGCGAGCATCTGTAAACCTTGACTTCCACACGCCGATGGGCGTTTGTGCAATTTTTAAGGCCTCGTTATCTGGGTTGATGCGAATGTTTTTTTGAATCCATTTAACTAGCAATGCCGGATTTTGCTGAAACTTTTTGGTTGTTGCTGCGTCAAAGGCGTTTTGTAGTTGCTGTTTGAAAGGCAGGATAATCATTTCGTTCTCAACTCTTGGACTCAATTGGTTGCTCTTCGCCAAGAGATGATCTTCGAGAATGTCCATGGTGATATCGCGCAAATCTTTGTCACTCAGCGTCTTCAATAGTGACAATACTCTTTCTTCCTTCTCTGGGTACTTGTCATAAAAGTTCTTGATGATCCGCCAGTTGCCTCGTGCTTTCACTAACAATTGTGACAGCTCACGCTCATCTGCAGCATGATAGAAAGTTGATTCGTATGCTTTTCTGATGCTGTCTTCTTGCGCAAATCTAAGTTTATTCTTTGCATTCATTTCCTCGGTCACTCGTGGTATTCGTGCTTTCTCTGGCGGAGGCACTATGTCAAGGGAGTCTATCGGGTGGATTTTTCTCGCCAGGTCGGTCTTCTGCGATCTGTTGAGACAAATGGTTACTTGTTGATCCTTGCCAAACGATGCTTTGGAAAACCCGTAATATCCATCTTTTGAGGCCCAAACCAGCAGGTCGCCCTTGCCAGCTGTGAGGAATGTTGTACCCTGTTTATCCGTAAATTTTCTTACCGCTGTATAAAATTCAGCATAGTTATATATCTTGAAATCTACCTGTGCGTGATTGGCGGGTTGACCGTTTTGGTCCACAACGGTAAAGTCTACTCGTGCGGTCTCGGCATAATGGTCAATCAGGTTGATTTTCGTAAAATTGGAAGTGCGCAAAACAATCTCTTCAGGTCCGTCATAATGCCCGAAAACCCTTGTGTGCATGAGCATAGCTCTCGATGCCGGCGCGTTGAACCAGCCAAGGTTCAGTACTGGCTCGGGTTCACAGGCGCCCAAGAAATACCACTTGCCGTCTGCCCAAGCCTCTACCCATGCATGGTTATCGTCAGTGTGGGCCCATCGTGGGGTGTATACTTGTCGGGCCGGAATGCCCACTGCTCTGAGCGCAGCAACGGTAAAAGTACTCTCTTCTCCGCAGCGTCCTTGTGCGTTTTTCATACAGGCTAACGGAGACAGCGTGCGGGCATCGGATGGGGTATAGGTGACATGTTCGTGGCACCAATGATTCACTTCCAGGATAGCATCTTGCATACTCATACCTTGAATGCGGTCTTTCAGCATGTCATAAAAAACCTTTCTGGCATCGTCAAGGTTTTCGTTGTTGACACGTAGCGGCATGACAAAATGGCGAAACAACAGCTGTGGAACCTTTGTTCCCCAGGGCATCGCTTGTTGTGTGGTGAAAGTGCTTCGGATATTCTCTAAGTAAAAACGAGTAGGGTAGTCAGTGATGTCGGCAACAGGCATGTAAGCATACAGAAAATGCAAGGCATCCAGTTCGTCATTTGTCAACTTTAACCCCTTGATGTCAAAGAATTTGGGTCCTATTTGTTTCATTCTTTCATTAAAAGTTTGAAGGACCTCTTGTCGCTGTTCGTTGTCTTTGAAAATTAAAGATGCTTGGCTAAGTTGGAAACACAATAGCATCAAAAGGATTAGGCTTGCTTTTTTCATAGGTTGAATGAATTATCTTGTTGAATGAAGAAGTGCTTGTATCGTGTTTCTCACACGCCTTTCTGTTGTTACCTCCGTGGTCATTTCATCCTGACCCGCCATTCCCATATAAACGGATGGGTTATGGTATTCCATCTGGCTGTAAACACTTTCTCTGGCAGAAAAATGGAATTCTTTGACAAGCGTGCGCTGGGCGATGTGTGCGATGTTTGTTTCATTGATGCCGCAACCAGCGAGAATGTTGATTCTTCCTTGTGCCCTGTCTTGCAATTGCTTTAACATTTCGATACCTTCTTCCGCAGTAGGCTGCTGTCCGGATGTCAGTATGCGGTCGAACCCAAGGTCTATCAGCTGTTCAAGAGCTTCAAAAGGATTCTTACATCGATCAAAGGCCCGGTGGAAAGTCGTAGACATGCCTTTGGCATGAGATAAAAGTAGCTGGTTATTTTCTATGTCAATGCCACCATCTTTGGTCAGGCAACCAAACACGATGCCATCTACACCCAGTTGTTGACAGATGTCAATGTCTGCCAACATACACTTGATGTCAAGCGGTGAGTATAGGAAATCGCCTCCACGTGGTCGGATGATCACATGCAGACGCGTTTTATTAAGGTGTTCTCTTGCCATCTTGATGTCACCATAAGAAGGCGTTGTGCCACCTTCTGGAATACCGGCGCACAGTTCAACACGGTTTGCACCACCAGCCTGGGCAGCCAAGCAACTCTCAACACTGTTTGCGCATATCTCAAATTGATAATCGTTATCGCTCATCAGGATGTAGATAGAAATAAAAAACATCAAGAGAACCAAGGGGGCTCTCCTGATGTTCACGTTATTGAATACGTATTTTTGCTATTCTGCGGGCATGTCGTCCACCTTCGAAATCGGTAGAAAAGAACTCGTCAAGAATCTTTCTTGTCGTCTCCTTGTCAACAAATCTTCCCGGCAGAACCAATACATTGGCGTCGTTATGGAGGCGAGTCAAGTGAGCAATCTCAGGTGACCAAGCCAGTCCGGCACGTATTCCTTGATGCTTGTTGAGCGTCATGCTCATTCCTTCTCCCGATCCACACACCCCGATACCGGGATAGACGTCACCCCGCTCAATGCCATTGGCTAAGGCATGGGCGTGATCGGGGTAATCACAAGAAGCTGTGCTGTTGGTGCCATAGTCTTTGTATGAAATACCTTTCTCTTCAAGGTACTGTTTGATAAACTCTTTTATTTCATAGCCAGCATGATCACATGCGAGGCCAACTTTCTTGATTTCCATGACAAAATTATTCAGATAGATATTCTTTTACCTGTTTGTACACATTCTCAGCTGTGAAGCCTAACTTTTCGTCCAACACCTTATAAGGTGCAGAATAGCCGAAACTCTCAAGTCCAAAGACTTTTCCATTGGCTCCAACCAGGCCTTGTAAGGTGACCGGTAATCCTGCTGTCAGACCGAAAATCTTCGCATCTTTCGGAAGAATGGACTCTTGATATTCTTTGCTTTGACGGCGGAACAATCCTTCAGACGGCACACTGACAATGCGCGTTTTGATGTTGTCGTTTCTCAACAATTTTGCACCGGCTACCAAAGTCGACACTTCTGAACCGCTGGCCAACAAGATAACATCATATTGTTCGTCACTGCCAGCAACGATGTATGCGCCTTTACGCGCTTCTTGGTAGTTGTTGCCTTCTGGCAAACTCTCAATGGCTTGTCGTGAAAGAATAAGTGCCGTAGGTGTATCCATGTTTTCCATGGCCATTTGCCAACAAACGGTTGTCTCTTCAACATCGGCAGGACGAAATACTCTGACGGAATCTTTTCCATGATGGTTTTTCAACTTTTCCATCAATCTGATTTGTGCTTCCTGCTCCACAGGCTCATGGGTAGGACCATCTTCACCAACACGGAATGCGTCGTGTGACCAAATGAACTTGATGGGAACTTCCATCAATGCAGCCAAACGAACGGCCGGCTTCTGATAATCGGAGAAAACGAAGAAGGTTCCACAAGCAGGTATCACGCCACCATGCAGGTACATGCCAATGCACATGCAGGTCATGGTAAGCTCACTGACGCCAGCTTGGAAGAAAGCACCGCTGAAATCACCTTTAACCATGCTCTGCGTTTTTTTCAAGAAGCCATCTGTTTTGTCTGAATTGGATAGGTCGGCTGACGAACAAACCATGTTAGGAACCTGTTCGGCCAGCACACTTAGGCAAACAGATGATGCAGCGCGAGTAGCCTGTCCTGGTTTCTGTTCAACCTTGCTCCAATCAATTTGGGGAGCATTACCAGAGAACCAGTTTCGCATTTGTGCCGACAACTCTGGATTTTTCTCAGCCCATTCCTTTTCTTCTGCATGACGTTTGGCAACCATCTCTCGCAGTTCGTTCTGGCGTTTGTCGTACAATGCTTGGACTTCTTGGAAGATTTCGAAAGGATTATCGAGGTTTCCGCCCAGATGAAGCACTGTTTTGGTATAGGCATCACCGCCAAGTGGGGCACCATGTGTTTTCACATTACGCTCGTAGCTGCTGCCATCTGCTTTCAAAGCTCCCTTACCCATGGTGGTCTTGCCAATGATGAGCGTGGGGCGGTGTTGTTCCGTCATGGCTGAGTCCAATGCCTGACGAATCTCAGTAACATCATTACCGTTGATGGTCAATACGTTCCATCCCCATGATTGATATTTCATTGCGGTATCTTCTTGCGTTACCGCATCGCAATCCGTCGAGAGCTGAATGTCGTTAGAGTCGTAGAACATGATGAGATTGTTCAGTCCCAACGCACCTGCCAACCTGCCTGTTCCTTGGGAAATCTCTTCTTGAATGCCGCCATCCGATATATATGCATATATCTTATGTTGCATCATGGTTTTTCCGAGCTTGGCTTCCAAAAACTTTTCCGCCACAGCTGCACCGGCAGCGAAGGTGTGTCCTTGACCTAAAGGCCCAGATGTGTTTTCTATTCCACGTGTGACGTCACGTTCGGGATGCCCCGTTGTTGGTGAATCCCACTGTCTGAAATTCTTCAATTCATCAATCGAATATTTACCTTGCAAGGCAAGTGTGGCGTAAAGCATGGGCGACATGTGACCCGGGTCAAGATAAAAACGGTCTCTTCCTGCCCAAGTTGCATCGTCTGGATCGTACACCAAGTATTCTGAAAATAGCACGTTAATAAAATCAGCACCGCCCATAGCACCTCCTGGGTGGCCAGAGTTTGCCTTTTCTACCATGGAGACAGCAAGAATTCTGATGTTGTCTGCCGCACGGTTCATAGTTTTTAAGTCATTCATCATGTTATGGTTGTAATATTAGTTTTTTCGATGTAAGTATAATTTAAGGTATACAGATATAATGTATACACTTGCAAAGATAGCATATTGATTTGAGAATAGCGATTGAATGTCAACGTTTTTACATCATTTTTTGTCGTTTGTGATTTATTATCACTATATTTGCATGAGAAAACAATATTTGGTTATATATGGAAAAGACGCACAACCATTTGGTTATTATGGCAGGTGGAGTAGGGAGTCGCTTTTGGCCCATGAGCACAAGCGATAAACCTAAGCAGTTTATTGATGTGTTAGGAGTTGGCAAATCCCTTTTGCAGCTCACTTTAGATAGATTCCGTGGACTATGTTCTCCCGATCACGTTTGGATTTTGACCAATAAGAAATACTTTCAGCTTGTGCGTCAACAACTTCCTGATGTCCCTGTAGAAAACATCCTTCAGGAGCCCATGCGCCGTAACACAGCGCCCTGTATAGCATACGTCAGCTGGCGTATCAAGGCGTGTGACCCACAAGCTAACATCGTTGTGACGCCCAGTGACCACGTTGTCACTAATGGAGTTGAATTCCAAAGAGTTATCAAATCTTGTCTAACTTTTGCCAACGAAACAGATGCTATCATCACGTTGGGTATGAAACCCAACAGACCAGAAACGGGTTACGGATACATCCAAGCTGATTTAACTTCCAGTTCGTTGCGTAACAAAGAACTTTTTAGGGTAGACAGATTTAGGGAAAAACCAGATTTACAGACAGCACAAGAATATATCGAGCAGAGCAATTTCTTTTGGAATGCCGGCATCTTTATTTGGAACGTCAAAACAATCGTCAATGCCTTCAGGGTATATGTGCCAGCAATGGCCAAGATTTTTGAGAGCATGATGGATATCTATGGTACCAAAGAAGAACAAAACGTCATCGATGAACGATATGGTGCGTGTGAAAACATCTCTGTAGACTATGCAATTTTAGAGAAATCTGAAGAAATCTTTGTGTGTCCGGCAGAGTTTGGATGGAGTGACTTGGGGACCTGGAGTTCGCTACTTCAGCAAACCAAGCGCGATCTGTACGGCAATGGTATCATCGGAGAGAATATTTCTTTGTATGACACTCATAATTGCATCGTACATGCTACACAGGCCAAACAAGTTGTCATCCAAGGACTTGATGATTGCATTGTAGCCGAAAAAGATGGTGTCTTATTGATTTGTAAGCTGGCAGAAGAGCAACGCATCAAACAATTTTCTGGAGAAAATTAAATAAATAGGGGAGTCATGTTGATGCATGCCATGATTGCTCCATTCATTTTGATGAACACCTATTTATAATGAGTGGTAGATTTATCAGTAATTTTTGAAGGAAAAATTGTGCAAAAGGCTCTTCACTAACAGTTTTCTTCCAAACCTCGTTAGACCGTAGCCTTTGTTGGTTGCTGTGTTGTTGTATTGTTCTACAGCTGCCTCCAACCGCGCAACTATCATCATTTTGGCGCCATTTTCCCAGGTACGAAATTCCGTATTTTCCGTATATAGCTGACTAAATGCAATCAGCTCGTCCATGTTGAAGCAATCTGACTTGATTCCAGCCCCTTCCAACATGGCCTCATGTGCGTTGCACTCTTGTTCGATATGGACAGGTACCATCATCGCAGGCTTACCCATATACATGGCTTCGCATACCGATTCAAAGCCACCAGTTGTCGCATAAGCCTTACAATTGGCCAGATAATATAGAAATTTCTGATCGTCAATGCGATGAAAAGTCAGTGTGTCATCAATTTGAGTGGTTTCATCCGCATCCTTTTTGTCCCAGAAAAAGTGCAACGAGATGTCCCGATGATGGGCATGCCACTGCATCACCGAGTCGCTGAACCCAGCATTGATGATATAGCCTGTCATGTAATAACCCTTACTTCTTTGTATCTTTAGTGCCTCATCACGTAATAAGGGTGGTACAACAGATAAGTTTTCTTTATCGTAATCTGCCGCTTTACTAAACGACAAGCCCAACTTACGTGTGGCACCCAGGCATGTTGCTCGCGTGAACGCCAACATGAGACGTTGACTCACTTTATGTTTTTTCGGAAAAGGGTAGGATGGATGCAAAAACATGTACTGATGACCGATGCACACTTCTGGTACGTGGGGGTGAAAAATAAAATAGGTTAATCCTGTGAGAACTTCATAAAAATTGACAATCAGGTCGGCACCACTCGCTTGGATATGCTCATGAAGATATCGAATGCTCGACAGGTATTTGGGCGATTTAAAAATGTTGTAGATGATAGATCGAGTAAGTCCTACCTTCTGGTTTGCTTTTGACGGTAGAAAGTTTGGGCTGAGGAAGCCAAAGACAGGAGCTTGTGTTCGATGAAGAAAGAAGGAGGGTATTTCCCTTGACCGACTTCTACCAACAAGTATCTCGGTTACTTCGTAAGCATCCAATATTAGCCGTCTTTCACACTAACAAACAACCCTTATATGTCTG
>URFI01000029.1 GCA_900547085.1 uncultured Prevotella sp. | reverse complement strand
CAGCAAATTTTCCTTTTTGTACGATTGAGCCCAACGTGGGCGTGATAACAGTACCCGATGAACGGCTCACCAAATTAGCAGAGATTGTGCATCCGGGACGCATTGTGCCTGCCACATGCGAGATAGTAGACATTGCAGGATTGGTAATGGGAGCGTCTAAAGGCGAAGGCTTGGGCAACAAATTCCTTGGAAACATACGCGAATGTGATGCGCTGATACACGTTATCCGCTGTTTCGACGATGACAACGTGGTACGCGAAGGCGGTATGGCGGTGAATCCCGTCAGTGACAAAGAGGTGATTGACACCGAATTGCAACTCAAAGACTTGGAGACCATTGAGGCACAACTATCCAAACAGCAAAAAATAGCTGCTTCGGGCAACAAGGAAGCCAAGACGCTTGTTACCGTATTAGAAGCCTACAAAGAGGTGTTGGAGCAAGGAAAGAACGCACGAACAGTTTCATTCGACACCAAGGAAGAAGAGGAGGCAGCGCACAACCTGTTTCTGCTGACCACCAAACCCGTACTGTATGTGTGCAATGTGGACGAGGCAAGTGCCAAAGAGGGCAACGCTTATAGTGCCCAAATAGAGAAAATTGCCCAAGAAGAGGGTGCTGAAGCCATGGTGATTGCCGCCAAGACAGAAGAGGATATTGCATCTTTGGAGACCTACGAGGACAAGCAAATGTTTTTAGAAGAGTTGGGATTGACCGAAAGTGGCGTGAACCGCCTCATCAAAAAGGCTTATTCGCTGCTCAATCTGCAAACCTTCATCACGGCTGGCGAAATGGAAGTAAAGGCTTGGACATACCACAAAGGCTGGAAAGCGCCACAATGTGCTGGCGTCATCCATACCGATTTCGAGAAAGGTTTTATCCGGGCAGAGGTCATCAAATACGATGATTACATCAAATATGGCAGCGAAAGTGCCGTCCGTGAGGCTGGAAAATTAGGTATCGAGGGCAAGGAATACGTGGTGCAAGACGGTGACATCATGCACTTCCGCTTTAATGTTTAACAATCAACAATTGGGCTAATTAGGCTAATAAGGCTAATAAGGCTAATAAGCCCAATAACAAAACAATATGATAGACCACCTACTTTACATCCTGTGGAATCCTGATTTAGAGATATTCCGCATCGGCAATTTTGCCATTCGTTGGTATTCAACCTGCTGGTTGATAGGACTTGCCTTGGCATACTTCATCGTGAAATGGCTCTATAACGACCAAAAGGTGAAGGATGCGTATTTCGATCCGCTGTTTATATATTGCTTTTTGGGCATTTTAATTGGTGCCCGATTGGGACACTGCCTGTTCTATCAGCCCGAATACTTTTTGTCTTCGTGGACGCATGTCGTTGAAATGTTCCTGCCTATTCACCAAATGGCGGACGGTTCATGGAAGTTTACGGGGTACGAGGGATTGGCTTCGCACGGTGGTACGATAGGACTCATGGTGGCACTCTATCTGTACTATCGCAAAACAGGCATGAACTTGTGGCATGTACTCGACGACATTGCCATCGCTACCCCTATCACTGCGTGCTTTATCCGTTTGGGCAACCTCATGAACAGCGAGATTATCGGCACACCAACCAATGTGCCTTGGGCTTTTATCTTTGAGCGGGTAGACATGACGCCACGCCACCCAGGACAGTTGTACGAGGCGATTGCCTACTTTGTCTTCTTCTTCGTCATGCTGCATTTCTACAAGCGAACCTCCAAAGAGGTGGGCACTGGCTTCTATTTCGGCTTGTGTCTGACCCTCATTTTCACGTTCCGCTTCTTCATAGAATACACCAAGGATATACAAGTAGACTTCGAGTCGGGCATGATTTTCAACATGGGACAACTGTTGAGCATTCCTTTCATCATCCTTGGCATTGCTTGCATGAGGGGTGGAAAATGGATGAAAAAGTTGGGAGCGAAATGATATTTTCTCCCCCTACGCTAAGACTTACTGAGGCATCCATCCTACTTTGAAAGAAGTAAGGTGGGTGCTGATGAACATAATAATGATTAACAAACCTTTTATTCATGACTAACAAAACCTTTATCTTATTGGCTTTCTTAGCCTTGAGTGGTGCTTGCATGGCACAAAAAAGAGTGGAAAAAGAACTTTCCTCATGGCAATTCTCTCGCAATGGCGATGCATGGGAACCAGTAACAGTGCCACACGACTGGGCTATCAAAGGACCATTTGACAAGCAGTGGGATCGCCAATTCTTAGGTATCACGCAAGACGGACAACGCACCCCTATTTGGCACACGGGACGTTCGGGCGGACTGCCTTGGTTGGGACGTGGCGAATATCGCACCACCATCAACGTGCGCGACCTCGATGCACGCACCGAACTTTATTTCGATGGTGCCATGAGCGAACCTGTTGTCTATGTCAATGGCACGGAAGCGGGTCGGTGGGCGTATGGATACAACGCTTTTCGCATTGATATCACGCCCTACTTAAAACGTGGGGGCAATGAGATATTGGTTAAACTGAACAACTTGGAGGAGAGCAGCAGGTGGTATCCGGGAGCTGGACTATATCGCCCAGTAACGCTGATTACGACCAATAAAACCTATATAGACCCTTGGCAAACGTATTTCCGCACCCTCTCCGTTTCACAACAGGGAGCAGAGATTGCCGTGAATGCACAAACCAAGGGACTCAAAGAGAACGACAAACTCAAGACGCACATTATCCTAAAAGACAAAGACGGTAGGACAGTTGCACAGAATACGGTGGAAAACGATGCGAAAGGAGATGTGGCAACGACGTTGAACATCAAGAATCCACAACTTTGGAGTCCCGAACATCCCTATCTCTACACGTTACAAATCTGCGTGAAACGAGGCTGCAAAACCTTGGATGCCACCTCACAACAGGTGGGAATCCGCACCATAGCCATTACGAAAGAGCACGGCTTTCAGCTCAATGGCATCACACGAAAGTTCAAGGGCGTATGTCTACACCACGATTTAGGACCTCTTGGTGCGGCTGCCAACAAGGCTGCCATGATTCGACAGATACGCATCATGAAAGATATGGGTGTAGATGCTATCCGTACTGCGCACAACATGCCTTCGCAAATGCAAATGCAGGTGTGCGACTCCATGGGGATGATGGTCATGGCAGAGAGCTTTGACGCATGGAAAGAGCCAAAGGTAAAGAATGGTTACAACCGGTTTTACGATGAATGGTGGCGCAAAGACCTTACAAATCTGATTTTAGGGCATCGCAATCATCCATCTATCGTGATGTGGAGCATTGGCAACGAGATACCCGAACAAGCCAATCAACAGGGTACAGAGCGTGCCAAAGCCATGGTGAAATTTTGCCATAGCCTCGATTCTACACGCACCGTCACTTGCGGTGTGGACAATCCAGAGGGTAGCGTCGATTGCGGTTTCTATGCTGCCACAGACGTACCGGGCTTTAATTATCGTGTCTTCCTTTACGAAAAACTCATCGACAAGCTGCCACAAGGGTTCTTGTTGGGCTCGGAAACATCGTCAGCAGTGAGTTCAAGAGGGGTATATAAATTCCCTGTAGAAGAGAAAAATATGGCGACCTACGATGATGGACAATGCTCATCGTACGACGTGGAGAAGGTGAGCTGGGGCAGTTACCCCGATGAAGACTTTGCCAAACAAGACGATCTGCCCTACTCTATCGGTCAATTCGTGTGGACAGGCATCGATTACATCGGTGAACCCACTCCTTATTACAGCTATTGGCCCTCACGAAGCAGCTACTTTGCACCAGTCGACTTGGCAGGCTTACCCAAAGATCGCTATTACCTGTATCGTTCGGTGTGGAACACTTCCTCTCCCACCCTGCACCTCTTGCCACATTGGACATGGCATGGACGTGAGGGAAAGGTAACACCCGTGTACTGTTATACGAGTTATCCCGAAGCCGAACTCTTTGTCAATGGCAAGAGTCAAGGACGCATCAAGAAGAACAAGGCATCCAAATTAGACCGTTACCGCTTGCGCTGGAACAACGTAGTGTATGAGCCGGGCGAACTGAGGGTGGTGGCTTACGACGAAAAGGGCAATGAAGTGGCTCAACAAACCATTCACACCGCCGGTGCGCCTCATGCACTCAAGATTGAAGTAGACAAGCAACAGCTCGCAAACGACGGCAAAGACTTGCTGTATTACACCATTAGTATGGTAGACAAAGACGGCAATCTCTGTCCAGATGCCAATGACCTATTGCTCTTTGAAGTGTCAGGTGCTGCTCGTTTCAAGGCTGTCTGCAATGGCGACGCCACGTCATTAGAGCCTTTCCACCTCCCCAATATGCACCTTTTCCACGGCAAATTGGTGGTAACAGCGCAAAGCAACGGGCTGAAAGGGCAAGTGCATTTAACCGTCAAAGCCCCTAAATTTGGATTCGGCGCACATCACACACTGTAAATGAAAGAAAGAGATTGTTCAAGTGGTTCACCACACTCGAACGAGTAAATTAACACACATGCATACCACACGAATCGTATTCCGAAAAGCTACAACCGCAGATTTGGAAGAGGCGTGGACGCTGTTGGACACGGCTCGCAACCTCATGCTGACCAACGGCAGAAAACAGTGGACAAAGGACTATCCATCGCGAGAACTGATTGAGGATGACATCATCGGAGGAGACGCTTACATTCTTACCGTCGATGGAGAGGTAGCCGCATACGCCAAACTTGCCGTGAACGGCGAACCCGAATATGCTCATCTCGAAGGTTCTTGGCTCAGCGAACAAGACTATGTGGTGATTCACAGGCTTGCCGTTAGCCCCCATCACCGAGGGCACGGACTGTCCAAGCGCTTCTTCCACGAGGCCGAAAAATGGGCAGCCTCGCAAGGCGTTCATAGCATCAAGGTTGACACCAACTATGACAACGTTGAGATGCTGAGCATCCTTCCACATCTGGGCTACACCTATTGTGGTCAAATACACTATGGTGCCAAAGGCGACAGAAAGGCTTTTGAAAAACTAATCTGAACAAACTGTGGCAACAAATTAGGATATCGTGTGTAAAGTGGATAAAGCGTAGAAGGAGTGGTGTTATTCTTGCTATCCATTTGCCCCCATTAAAATATTAACGGCTGATACTCATTGAGTAATCAGCCGTTATTCGTATCAGGACTAAGTACAAAAAGGGAGAAACGAGAGCCAACCCTGTACAACTGAAAAACGCCAATCGAATAAGAAATACTTACATTGGAAGCAAAGATTCGGTGCAGAGCATGAACAGGTATTTAAGTTTGGCATTGTGTTCGTCACAGCTTTGCTGTGAATATCATCAATAATGAAGCCAACAACAATACCGTCGTCTACTTGTTGTGGCCAAGCGGATTGAAACACACCGAGAAATATACTCGTGACGTGGATAAGTTGAAGTCTGAAGCAAGTAATACTTTTCCGAATTGAAACTTTAAGATGAAAAATGAATTGAAAAAACTTTTTTTGACTCAACAGGATAGTATTTAGTCGAACCTCAAAAATGCTATCTCGTCTTTTTGAGAGTCTACTACGTAGTCTTCATGTAATTTTTGAAATTTGTCAGTTATAAACAATATTACAGAACAAAAACACAATATTACCCCTGCCAGCCTGAATAATACTCTAACTTTGCACAATGCTAATAAACCGAAACTCTGAATTTATGAAAAAGACAAAATTCTATCTGTCATCTTTGGCACTTATCCTTTCACTAAATCTTAGTGCCGCAATACAGCCAAGACCGGAATACCCACGCCCGCAGTTTGAGCGGATGGAATGGATCAACCTCAATGGTGACGCATGGACCTATCAATTTGATTTTGGAAAAAGCGGAATGGAAAACAAGCTGTTCAACTCCAAAGGATTTGAAGACCGTATCAACGTGCCGTTCTGTCCGGAAAGTCCCTTGTCGGGAATAGGCCATACGGATTTCATTGATGCCATGTGGTATCACAGAACGCTGGATATTCCTGCCGGTTGGGAGGGTAACCACATTATTCTGCATTTTGGAGGAGTAGATTTCAAATCGACCATATATATAAATGGTAAAGAGGCCTTCGTACACTACGGCGGGGCAGCGTCCTTTCAAGTAGACATTACAAACTATGTCAAAGCAGGACAGAAAAACGACTTGGTGGTCTCTGTTTTCGACGACGTCCGCTCCAGAATTCAGCCCGGAGGCAAACAATCACGCCGCCTCAACTCCTATGAATGTTTCTACACCCGTGTAACGGGAATTTGGGCTACGGTTTGGTTGGAGTCGGTTGCCAAGAACGGGTTGAAGAACTGTCGCATCACCCCAGACCTCGACAACAGTCAGTTTGTCTTTGAGCCGAAATTCTACGAAACCAACGGCAATGCCACCTTTACCGTGAATGTCAAAGACGGCAACAAAACTGTCGCCTCGTTGAACAGCAAAGCCAGTGACAACGCATTTCTCGTTGCTAAAATAAAAAATGTGAAGACTTGGTCACCAGAGCATCCTTTCCTCTATGACATAGAGTATATTGTCAAAGAAGACGGTAAGGTGATTGACAAGGTGAAAAGTTATGCCGGTATGCGCAAGGCAGAGCTTCGCGGCAACCAATTTTACCTGAACAACAAACCCTATTACCAACGCCTCGTCCTCGATCAAGGCTACTATCCCGACGGACAATGGACGGCTCCTACCGACGAAGCCTTGAAAAACGACATTGTGCTTGCCAAGAATGCAGGTTTCAACGGTGCCCGACTGCACCAAAAAGTGTTCGAGCAGCGCTATTTCTATTGGGCAGACAAGCTGGGCTACCTCACATGGGGAGAATCGCCAAGCTGGGCCATGAACTGGACCAATCCCGTTGCAGCACGCAACATGATTGACGAATGGGCAGAGTGTGTGGAGCGCGACTACAACGTTACGAGCCTCGTGGTATGGTCTCCACTCAACGAGACGTGGATGGACGACGTAGACGGTCAGCGCCAAAGACTCTCACGAGACCTCTATTTCACAACCAAGCGTCTAGACCGCACGCGTCCTGTTGCAACCACTTCTGGCGGATACCACGCCGGTTTTGACGACATCTACACCGAGCACACCTACGAGCAAGACCCTGTGAAACTCTACAACCTGTTGAAACCCATCGACGAGGGCAAGCCCTATGTGCAGTTTGCCGACAAGAGTTGGGCATGGCAGGGAGAGCCGTACATGATTGACGAATTTGGCGGCATACGCTGGGTGAAAAAGATGCAGGCCGCAGAAGTTGCACCGGAATCAAGTTTCTGGGGATATGGCAAAGACCCGCAGAGCTTAGAGGAATATTACCGGCGCCTGGAAGACCAGGTGAACGTGGTGCTCAGCATCGATGGAATCACGGGTTTCTGCTACACACAGATTGTGGACGTTGAATTGGAAAAAAACGGTATCTACACCTACGACCGGGAACGGAAATTTGACATGGACCGCATCAAAAAAATCTTCTCCAAGAGTCGCGAACAGGCCAAAAAGGAAGTTTCCGATATGCTGAAAAAACACTAATTCCAATTAGAAATGCAAATCTTGCTGTGTAGAAAAAAGAGAAAACCACCGCAAAGATTTGCCTTGTAGGCAAGGACGAATGATGAAAACCTACTTAATTAAAATTTGCTTTACCTAAAGAACATGAAAATATATAAATGAATTATCTTTCAAATTGTAGTATAAATATTTTTAACCTTCTAAACACTTATAACAAATGAAAAGGAATCAAGGTCTAAAACCAAGGTTGCTTTTGGCGTCATTGTTCCTATTGGGGACAAATCTGATGTCGCTATCTGCTTTGGCATCTAATGATGCCTTACCGCGAACAGCACATGCACATAATGCCAGCAGCTTAGGACAAAACGACAAACGAGAAGTTAAAGGATTCATCGGTGATGAAAATGGTGAACCCGTCATAGGAGCTACCATACGGGTAAAGGGAACTTCCATCGCCTCTATTACCGCTCATGACGGAACATTTGCAATTCAAGCATCTCCAAATGCCACGTTGGAAGTAGCCTACATAGGTTACCAAAACAAGGATATTAGCTTGAAAGGACGAACGTTCATTGCCATTTCACTGTACCCTGCCCACAATGAAATTGATGAAGTTGTAGTCGTTGGATTCGGTAAACAGAAGAAAGAATCATTAGTGGGTGCCGTACAGGCCGTAAAGCCAGAAGACCTAAAAATGACATCGAGCAGCTTGACGACATCATTTGCAGGAAACATTCCTGGTATCATCGCCCGTCAACAAAGCGGTGAGCCTGGTTACGATAATGCCGAATTCTACATTCGTGGCATCTCGACCTTTGGTGCGAACACGAGTCCTTTGGTGATTCTTGATGGTGTAGAAATCAACACAACCATGTTGAACAACATTCCGCCAGAGTCCATTGAATCATTTTCTGTATTGAAAGATGCCACAGCCACTTCATTGTATGGTTCTCGTGGTGCCAATGGTGTGATTATCGTCAACACCAAACAGGGAGAATTATCTGAAAAGATGCAGGTAAAGGTACGCATGGATAATACCATTTCCGCTCCTACCATGATTCAGTCAATTGCCGATGGACCAACATACATGAGAATGTTCAACGAAGCAGCCTACAACGATGCGAAAGCGGTAGGTAAAACCTATTCGCCTTATTACAGCGATGATCGCATTGCCAAGACACGCGAGGGTGCCAACCCATACCTGTTCCCGAACAACGACTGGCATGATCTGTTGTTCAAGAAGATGACCATGAACCAGAACTTGAACCTCAATGTTAGGGGCGGAAGCAAGATACTGACATACTTCCTGAATGCCGGCATATTCTATGAGAACGGTATCATACGCCAGCCCAAAGAGGCGCAAGCGTTGGATGTAGGCATGCGAAGCCGTAAATACTTGTTCCAAAGCAACGTTACGGCCCGCCTTACACGTACGACAAAGATTGGTTTGAACATGAATACGCAGCTGTTCTACTATCATGCACCCAAAGAGCCGGTCAACAACCTGTTTTATTACACCATGCGCGTGTCACCCGTCAGTTTCCCACCCGTGATCCCCGCACAGGAAGGTGACACATTCGTACGCTATGGTATGAATGCCCGCCAAGGTGTAGGCGGACTGCAAATTAACCCATACGCTCGCTTGAGCTCAGGTTATACTGACCGCAACTATGTGTATTCCACAACGGCATTCAATATAGACCAGGATTTAGACTTTGTAACACCAGGACTTAAAGCCAGCGGATTGGCATCGTTCTATAATTACAGCTTCAACTGGTTGGATCATTGGACTGTACCGTTTTACTACAAAGTGTCCGATGATTACACCGTGGACGAGAACGGACAATACATTTTCGACAGCACCACCATTGGTGATCCCGGACAGCCTTACCTGCAATCAACCTCCGGCAGAGACCCCACCACAACTGTATGGTCATTGCAAGGAAAAGTGGATTACCAAAGACTGTTTGGCAAGCACGATGTGAACGCCACCCTGGTGTACCACATGAAAGAAACCAAGAAAGTTAAAAACGGCGGCGGAGAATACGATTTGTTGCCTTACAGAGAGCAGGGCTTAGCTGGTAGGTTGGCTTACAATTACGATCATCGCTATTTGTTGGAGGCCACATTTGGCTACAACGGATCGGAAAACTTTATGAGTGGCAAGCGGTTTGGTTTCTTCCCAGCTGTCGCAGCGGGTTGGACTATCTCTAATGAAGCCTTCTTTAAACCAGCCAAAGCCTATATTCACAATCTGAAGTTACGTGGATCGTATGGCCTTGTGGGTAACGATGCCTTGCGAAACCGTTTCCCATACATCACCACAGTGAACATGTTCTCCAGAGGTGGTTGGTGGATAGGCAACAACTACGAAAACATCAGTGTTCCCAATATCACTACCTATGGTAACCCATTGGCAACATGGGAAAAATCGAAGAAGCTCAATGTGGGTGTGGATATGAATCTGATGGGCTGTCTGGATATCACCTTCGACTATTTCAACGAGTCGCGTACAGGTATCTTCATGCAGAGAAACTCCGTGATTTCAATGTCAGGATTTGGAAGAAACAAACCTTGGGCCAACATCGGAGCAGTTAAAAACAAGGGTTTTGATATGAGCCTGGCCTATACAAAGGTGTTTAACCGCGACTTTACTGTCAAAGCAAACGGTAGCCTGACATACGCCCACAACGAAATGACCGATGTAGATGAGCCACAAAACGTGCCCGCCTACTACTCTCGTTTGGGACATCCCATCAATAGTATTCGCGGTTTCGTGGCCGAAGGATTGTTTACCTCACAAGAGGAAATCGATAACTCGCCCAAGCAAGAGCTAAGCGCATACACTGTGGGTGACATCAAATATAAGGATCTCAACGGAGACAACAAGATAGACCAAAACGATGTGACAACCATCGGCAATCCAGGATTGCCCGAAATAATCTATGGTTTTGGAACTACCATCACCTACAAGAAGTGGGATATGTCTATGATGTTCCAAGGAGCCGGGCGCGTGAGCCTGATGATGAGAGACATCCACCCCTTTGTAGACAAGGATGGAGACGGACTGGGTATAGCCCAATATATCGTAGACAACCACTGGTCAGAGGCCAACAACAACGCCAATGCGGCCTATCCACGCCTAACTCAATCATTCGTGAACAACAACGTGGAGCCCAGTACATTCTACCTGCGTGATGGCAGCTATCTGCGACTCAAAACGATGGAAGTGGGATTCACGCCTACTAAGTGGATGCGAGTTTATGTAGCTGGAACCAATCTTCTCACCTTCTCACCGTTCAAGACGTGGGATCCGGAAATGGGAAGTGGCAGCGGTTTGAGCTACCCATTGCAGCGAACTTTCAAGATTGGCGTACAATTTCATTATTAATTGAAAAAATACAGAACGATGAAAACTAAATCATATATTAAAATAATGCTCGCCACCATTCTGGCGGGAACGCTGTCGGCATGCGATTTCCTAGACGTGGTGCCTACAGGCAACGCCACCGAAGCCGATATTTACAAAACACAAACCCAAGCAGAGCGTATGGTGGTGGGCTGTTATAGCGAGATACCCGATTTCATGCAGCCGCAAAAGGGGTTTCCCGGCTTGATGGGGTCGGATGAAATGGTCGTGGGACACCGCGGAACGACACGCTGGTTCCACTATAAGAGCTTGATGAACGGCGACGAATCGTCGTCCAGCACCTACTTTGCGCTGTGGAGCAATACAGCGAACAGCTATCCGGTAGACGCACAGAAGAAAGATATTTGGGGTGCCATTCGCAAGTGCTACAACGTGTTGAACAACCTTGACAAGGTGCCGGACATCACCAAAGAGAACATAAATCTATGGAAAGGTGAGGCGCTCTTCCTCATAGGCTATTACCATCAGATTTTATTGGAGTTTTATGGCCCAATATTCTTGGCCAAAGAGGAGTACGCGCAGAATGTTGATAACAATCAGATGCGCGTACCATACGATGAGTGCGTGGAATTTATTGCCGAGAAATACGATGAGGCTGCCAAGTTGCTTCCTGCCATCCGAACCAATGGCGAGAAAAACAGAGCAACCTCAGCCACCGCACTTGGTTTCAAAGCACGCTTGCTTTTATATGCTGCATCACCATTGGTCAATGGCAACACAGAGTTTTATGCCAATTTCAAAAATCCAGATGGTAAGCCATTAATGAATTTGACATACGAACGAGAGAAGTGGAAGAAAGCCATGGATGCTGCTGAGGATGCTATCAAACTATGCGAGGCTAATGGTTACAAGTTGTATGGCGGTAGCACAACCGACTGGTTTAAGGGCGGCACAAACTATCACGAGGCCTTTGTTGGTCCAAAGACGGGCAGCTTTAACAACTGGGACGAGATACTCTTCGGCATAGCCAATCAAGGAGAGATTAGCTATTGCATCAAGAATTTCGCACCGCGTGTAGGCTATAATAAGTATAGCCGCGATGGCTTTAGAGGATATGTATTCCCCACATGGAGTTGCGTAACCCGATACTTTACGTTGAAGGGTTTGCCCTGGGAAGACGACCCAGACACAAAAAACCATAAGCCCACTGACATTGTGCAGTCTCCTTTCTTTCCCAAAGAGCAGACTTCTGCCTACCATGCGTTTAGAGAGCCAAGATTCTATGCTTCTATCGGATTCGACCGTGGACCGTTTGAGGTCAACAATGGCACGATTATGCTGAAGTGTCGCAGGGGTGAACCTCAACAGGAAGATGGCATAAGGGGCAACGAGTATCAAAGCGACAATGGCTATTTTTGCCAAAAATGGGTGTCCACCAAAGATACCTACAATCCCAGAAATAAGCGGTTCACGTTTAATAAATGGGTCTTCCCTTACCTGCGCTTGGCCGAGTTATACCTGAACTACGTGGAAGCAGATATGGAATACAACCACAAGTTGAGCGCCAAGAGTTTGGAATACCTCAACAAGGTGCGCACGCGTAGCGGACTTCCCACATTCCAACAGTCGTGGAGCTACGCTGGTGGCATACCGACAGACATAGCCAAGCTGAGACAAGTGATTCGAGACGAACGCTCTAACGAATTGGCCATGGAGGGTAGAAGATTTCACGACATTCGCCGTTGGAAGATACTCGAGAAGGTTTTGAGACCTAAGGAAAAATCTTGGAATACTGCCGGAAGGACAGCAAAAGAATATTACCGTCTCACCGAGATGAATGATGGTGATTATGTTGATCGCTCCACCATCGAAGCACCCAAGTGTTACTGGCTTGCTATTCCGATTGACCAGATTCAGATAGACCCCAACCTGGTACAAAATCCGGGGTATTAATATCTATAGAGTTAATGTATATTTACAGTTATCTCCCCACCCTCTGTTCAAGCAGAGGGTGGGGAGATATTGTTTCTACTAAGCATTTGGAGGCTGAATAGTTTCTTCTACAAATATTGCTTTGGGCAGCCCTCATAATAATGGAAACTGCCAATATGGATACGTTTTACTTTGCCCATACATACCATTCGTGGAAAAGGGAGCTATAGAAAATATGAATAGAGCCATCAGATAATATATAGCCCCAAGCCTATGCAACGGGAATGTCAAGAACGTACATCAAGGGCATTATCCGAAAATAGAATAACTCACTATTAGAGGAAACCGCATTTATAAAGCCAAGAGACACGATTAAGGCAAAAATAGTATAACTTTGCACTTACATATCAAATCTGCCCATAGTGTTGCCTTGCGGAAACGCATACTTCTATGGCCCTACTACATCTGCAACACCATTATGGCAAGAATAATCCACTGTTTCATTTTATCGTTTCTATTTCTATGTACCGGAATGGCGAACAATTACAGGTTTTTCCACATTTCCAGTCAGCAGGGATTGCCACATCAGCAAGTAGAAGCAATGATTCAAGACTACCAAGGCAATATATGGCTGGGGACGCGCAATGGACTTGCCCGCTACGACGGCTATTCCATTAAAAATTATTTCAACGAACCCGACAAACCCTCCTCGCTGAGCCACAATTTTGTGAAATCGCTTTTTCTCGACCGAAAACACAGAGTCTGGGTGGCCCATTCGAAGGGCGTCAGCTTGTACAGACCGGCTACAGACGACTTTGAAAACTTCATTCTACCGGGATATTATATAGAATCAATTGTCGAAACATCCGATGGAAAAATTATCTGTGGTGGCATGAAATTGTGTGTCTTTGATGAGAAAGCCAAGAAGTTCACGCCTCTCCCCTCGTTAGGCGAAGGCTTCATTCTTTCACTCGCCATAGACCAGGATGACCAACTCTACGTCGCTACCAATTCCTGCATCTATGCCTACAACACCAAACTCAATCAAATCTCCAAGTTAGACACCGGTATCTACAAGGACTTCATTACCGGCTCCGACGGTATCATCCCTATGACTTTTGACTATGCCGGCAGGCTATGGATAGGACGGAACGGGAAAGGTGTCATGGAGTTAGACGTGAAAACAGGCAATACGCGAGTGTATGAGGCCTATCAGCTTTCGGACGGAACGGTGAGAGTGATCACCGAAGACCACAAACACAATATATGGTTGGGTACCGAACAAGGCGTAACGATTATTGGCCAAGACGGGAGTATCAAAACGCTGAAACAACAATTTGGCAATATCAATCAGCTGTCCGACAATGCTATTTATTCCATCCTGTCAGACTCCAACCATAACATTTGGATTGGATCCTATTTTGGTGGCGTAGATATGATAAAGAATAGCAGCCCCTTCTCATGGGAAGGACCGAGTTACAGCCCCAACAAACTACAGGGGAAGGTTGTGCGGCAAATCATTGAAAGAAATCCTCATGAACTCTGGATAGCAACCGAAGATGGCGGACTGAACATCTATAATCCCATGCGAGGTACATTCTCTCCCTTTAATTCCATTCCCCAACTCGGCTCCAACGTGCATTGTCTGTGCTATGAAAAGTCCGCCGACATTATTTGGATTGGGACCTTTAGAAACGGGTTGTTTCGATATAATCTGAATTCCGGAAGTGTCAAACGGTTTGAACTATCAATGAATCTGTCTGCCGTGTCCATCTTTGACTTTGCCCGGCAAAGCTCCGGAAAACTTTGGGTGGGGACCACACAAGGCCTCCATTGGTATGATTCGCAAGCCCAAAAATTCAGGAGGATAAACCACTCCGGTAGATTCAACTTCAAAATGCAACTACGTTTGCAAATTTAAGTAAAAGGTCTCA
>URFI01000028.1 GCA_900547085.1 uncultured Prevotella sp. | reverse complement strand
ATCCAGTAAGTCATGAAATCGTTGTTTCAAGAAGTAAACCTCAAGGTTGAAAGCCCATCGCTCAATGGACCGATAGTAGTCGTCCAAGTATGGATTAACGTCTACCGATTCCAATTTAGGCGTCCACCCATAATGTTTAACCAACATGTTTGTGAGGGTTGTTTTGCCACTTCCTATGTTTCCTGCGATGGCTATATGCACGGTTTTTGTCTTACTAAGAGTTGAGAATGAGCAGGGCGTATTCTTTCTATTAGATTCAAAGATGCAAAGCTTTTCTGCGTTTTGCCTGCAAAGTTAGCCTAAACAGTGCATACTTCAAAATATATTAGTTGGTTTTTCTTGGGCTCCGTTCATCTTGACTTTCTCCATTAGGAAGAAGCTGAAAGCCCCTCGTGTGAGATGTTTTCCTCTTTCTATTTGATGTGTTATAATGTTTGACAAAAGGTTATTTAATTCTAATTATCCGCATTTGTTGTCCCATTCACGCATGCAATTAAAATGAAAATCCTATATTTGTGTCATACAGAATGATTCATCAAAAACATAAAAATATGAAAGGACAAGTTTTATCTGCGGCACTCATCGCCTTCAGTATCGTTGTTTTAGGATTTGCGATAAAGGGCGGTATCGATAACTTTGTGAACAAAGACAACAAGGTAACGGTAAAGGGATTGTCGGAAAAAGAGGTTGAGGCGGACAAAGTGACATGGCCCATCCTGTCAAAAGAAATTGGTAACGACCTGCCACAGCTGTATAAGAACATTGCCAACACACAGACAATCATCAAGAATTTCTTGCTGAGTAACGGTATATCTGAAAGCGAAATCAGCGTTAACGCACCTTCCGTGATAGATATGAATGCCAACCAATATTCCAACAACGAGTCGCGTTATCGCTACAACATCACCTCATCGATAACCGTAACCTCGAAGAAAGTGAAGTTGGTGAGAAGCATTATCGCCAAACAAGGCAGCTTACTCAAGGAAGGAGTGGCCATTGTGGATGGCGGATATGAGAATCCCGTGAAGTACGAATATGTGTCTTTCGCAGCCATGAAACCCAAGATGATGGAGGAAGCCATTGATAATGCAGAGAAAACCGCTAAGCAGTTTGCTGAAAACAGTCGCAGCAAACTGAACAAGATCACCAGTGCTGATCAAGGACAGTTCTCCATTGAAAACCGTGACTCCAACACGCCTTACATCAAAAAGGTAAGAGTGGTGACTACCATTACTTATTCTTTGAAAGATTAGTCGCCGTTGAAACTCACACCAGTGGGTTGACTTTCTGCGTACCAGTCGTTGGCTTTGTGCGTGAAAGATGAAGAAAACAACGGATGTTTCATCGTAAAGCATCCGTTGTTATCGTCAGATAGGTCTGTAAAGATGATAGACCTACCCACTTGTTTCTTGTGTGTAAACGAAGAATTTTGCTTATTTGTTCTTCAGCAAGTCACGAATCTCCGTCAAGAGTTTCTCTTCTGCTGTTGGTTCAGGTTTTGCTGGTGCAGGTTCTTCTTCATTCTTCTTGGTGAATTTCATGACTGCTTTAACGAGCAAGAATACACAGAAGGCGATAATCAAGAAATCTACAGTCTGCTGAATAAAGTTGCCATAGTTCAACGTTACGGCTTCCATAGTCTTGCCATCTTCTGCGAGTTTCTCGCCCAGTTTGATACTCAAGTCTTTAAAGTTGACACCGCCAAGCAGAAAACCAATGGGAGGCATGATGATGTCATCCACGAGGGATGACACAATTTTACCAAAAGCACCTCCAACGATTACACCGACAGCCATGTCTACCACATTGCCACGCATGGCAAATGTTTTGAACTCATTTAAAAACTTCTTCATAATTATTTTTTTTATAGTAATTAATTGATATTTTGTCATGTAGACTTGTCATTGTTCTTTTTCAATAATTATATTCTGGAAAGTTATCGAATAACAAGGCTTTTTTATATTATTTAATACATGAATCACATGCAAATATAGAAAATAAATTGTAACTTTGCATACAAATAAAGGATAATTGTTACTTGACGTTCGTTTTTTTCGTTGTTTCATGACACGATGAGAGATTCTGTCATCAGGATGGCAATCATTTCTATGATATATATTTTAACCCTTTAATAAATAAACTAAAAGTAAAATGATTAAAATTGGTATTAACGGATTTGGCCGTATCGGTCGTTTCGTTTTCCGTGCTTCTTTGGAAGAAGCTAATGCAAAAGACGTAGTAGTTGTAGGTATTAACGACCTTTGCCCGGTTGATTACTTGGCATACATGCTGAAATATGACACCATGCACGGTCAGTTCAACGGCACCATTGAGTGCAACGTTGAGAAGTCTGAGCTGATTGTAAACGGTAACAAGATTCGTGTGACTGCAGAACGCAACCCTGCTGACTTGAAGTGGGATGAGATTGGAGCAGAATATGTTGTTGAGTCAACAGGTTTGTTCTTGACCAAAGAGAAATCACAGGCTCACATCCAGGCTGGTGCCAAATATGTTGTGATGTCTGCTCCGTCTAAGGATGACACTCCAATGTTTGTTTGCGGTGTAAACCACGAGAAGTATGAGAAGGGTACACAGTTCGTTTCTAACGCATCTTGCACCACCAACTGCTTGGCTCCTATCGCTAAGGTGTTGAACGACAAGTTTGGTATCACCGATGGTTTGATGACCACTGTACACTCTACTACCGCTACACAGAAGACTGTTGACGGTCCTTCTATGAAGGATTGGCGTGGTGGTCGTGCCGCTTCTGGCAACATTATTCCTTCTTCAACAGGTGCTGCTAAGGCTGTAGGTAAGGTGATTCCTGAATTGAACGGCAAGCTGACAGGTATGTCAATGCGTGTTCCTACTTTGGACGTTTCTGTTGTTGACTTGACCGTTAACTTGGCTAAGCCAGCTTCATACGACGAGATTTGCAAGGCTATGAAGGACGCTTCTGAGGGCGAACTGAAGGGTATTCTTGGATACACCGAAGAGGCTGTTGTTTCTTCTGACTTCTTAGGCGACCCACGTACCTCTATCTTCGACGCTAAGGCAGGTATCGCTTTGACAGACACCTTCGTAAAGGTTGTATCTTGGTACGATAACGAAATTGGTTACTCACACAAGGTTGTTGAGTTGATCAAGCACATGGCAAAGGTTAATGGCTAATCAAAATTAGTCGTTTAACGATAAATAAGCCGTTCGAGATAGCTCGAACGGCTTTTTTTTAGTATATTTGTCGCGTGAAGATGTTAACAATTTTAGGTCCAACGGCCAGTGGGAAAACGGCATTTGCAGCCCATCTTGCAGCCGACATCGGTGCTGAAATCATTAGTGCCGACAGCCGTCAGGTGTATCGAGGGATGGATATCGGTACTGGCAAAGACCTCTCTGACTATGTCGTTCACAAGCAAATTCCCTATCATTTGATTGACATTGTAGATGCCGGTAAGAAGTACAATCTGTTCCGGTATCAGCAAGATTTCCATGCAGCATACGAGGATATCGTTTCCAGAGGCATCATACCCATCCTCTGTGGCGGTTCCGGTTTGTACATAGAAGCCGTGTTGAAAGGGTATGCGCTGTCGCCCGTGCCCCAGAATGAGCAGCTGAGGCAGCAGCTAAGCGACAAGTCGTTGGCCGAGTTGACGGACATGCTGATTGATTTGAAGCATAAAAACCATTCGGTGATGCACAATCAATCTGACGTGGATACAGCGCAGCGCGCCATCAGGGCCATTGAGATCGAAACCCATCTATTGCAGCATCCCATGCCCCAACGCGCACTGCCACCCGCATGCATCATCGGACTGCGCATTGACAGGGAAGAACGCCGGAAAAAGATTACCGACCGACTGAAACACCGATTGGAAAACGGCATGATTGAGGAGATTCAAGGGTTATTGGCTTCAGGCATACCGCCCGAAAATCTAATCTATTACGGATTGGAATATAAGTATGTGACCGAGTATGTCATTGGGAATACTACGTACGACGAGATGTTTCAGCAACTCGAAATCGCCATCCATCAGTTTGCCAAGCGGCAAATGACTTGGTTCAGGGGAATGGAACGGCGAGGCTTCGTCATCCATTGGATTGACGCGACGTTGCCCATGGAGGAAAAAATAATAAGAACGAAAGAGATATATGGCTATTGACAACAAACGGTGGGGAATTGTTTACTGCCCCAAGAGCAATGCTTTAAGACCACAAAAACATTGGGAGCGCATCGAAAGAAGCCTGAAGGCCAATGGGGTGGAATACGACTATGTGCAAAGCGAGAATTCCGCAAGCGTGAGTCGCCTGGTCAAGATGTTCATCAATTCGGGGTACAAGACGATTGTCATCGTTGGTGGCGACTCGGCCCTCAATGACACTGTAAACTGCATGATGCAGGCCGATTCGCAGCTGCGTGACGAGATTTCTTTAGGACTTATCCCCAATGGACTGATGAACGACTTTGCTCATTTTTGGAACATGCGGGAAGGTGAGGAAGAACGTATTATCAAAGCGTTGAAAAAACGCCGTGTCAAGAAACTGGATTTGGGTTGCATGCGGTACACCAATAAAGATGGTGAGGCCTGTAGACGCTATTTCCTGAATTGTGTGAACATCGGCTTCATCGCAGCCATCATGAACCTGCGCCGCAAAACACGCCGCTTATTTGGGTCGCGAACCCTGTCGTTCTTTTTTTCTTTCGCCTTGTTAATCTTCCAACGACTGGATTATAAAATGCATCTTAAGATCAACACTGATGTCATTAAGCGTAAGGTAATGACGGTGTGCGTGGGTAACTCGCTGGGGTATGGTCAAACGCCAAACGCCGTTCCCTACAACGGACAGTTGGATGTTTCTGTGGTCTATCATCCCGAAATGACGCAACTTTTCGAAGGTATCTATTTGTTTTTGCGAGGTAAGTTCCTCAATCACAAGAGTGTACACCCTTATCGTACCAAAAAGGTTGAAGTTTTTACGGCAGAACATGCCATGGTGGGTATTGATGGTCGACTGATGAAGACGCCGGTTGGAAAATTCACGTTGTCGATAGAACCCGAAGCCATCAATTTTTTGTTGCCCGACTAATCTTTTTTCTTCTTTTTTCTGTTGCGATTCAAGTCCTTTGCGTTTCGGTTCCAAACCCATTGAGTTTGGCCTCTAAACGCATTGACTTTGACCTCCAAACTCATTGACTTTGAGCACCAAACTCATTGCGTTTTGTTTGCCAGCGTTCACTGAACTGGTTTTTGGGCGTTACATCCGTCTGCGTACCTGTATCGGCATTGGTTTTTTACGGATATGATATTGGTGAAAACATGCTTGTAAATGATGCTGGAACCACGTTGCTTACTAACATCGACAGACAAGAGAGAAGACCACATTTGTTGCTCATCCAGAGCGAAATAAGATGGATTTTACAAATAAAATTCGGTTTTATTTTGCTTTCAATTGAAAAATGACTAACTTTGAATGCGCCGTCAAACACGCAGAAATGTAGTTTGCTGCGGCCGTTAAATCTAGTAACAGACCAATATTATACCTTAATAGGCCTATGAGCTATCTTAAATTTGAGCGGGCTTTCATGACTAATTTGGAGGAATCTCTTCAGAGAGAATTGCTGCGTACCAATCGGTCGGGAGCCTATTCCTGTTCCACCATTGTGGATTGCAACACCCGCAAGTATCACGGCTTGTTGGTTGTTCCCGTCCCAGAACTCGACGATGATAATCATGTGTTGTTGTCGTCGCTGGATGTAACGGTCATCCAACATGGTGCAGCGTTCAACCTGGGTTTGCACAAATATCAGGGCGATCATTTCAGTCCGAATGGACACAAGTATATTCGCGAGTTCAATTGTGACAAAGTTCCTACGACCATCTATCGGGTAGGTGGAGTGTTGTTGAAGAAAGAGGTGGTTTTCCAGCACTACGAAGACCGAATCTTGATGTGCTATACGCTGCTGGATGCACACTCTGAAACCACCTTGCGTTTCAATCCCTTTTTGGCATTCCGAAGTGTTCGTCAGTTTACGCACGAAAACTCTACGGCAAGCAGAGATTATGCCCCGGTTGATAAGGGCATCAAGACGTGTATGTACCCAGGTTATCCCGAGCTGTTCATGCAGTTCTCTAAAGACAATGAGTTTGTGTTCCAGCCCGATTGGTATCGTGGGGTGGAGTATCCTAAAGAACGTGAGCGTGGCTATGCGTCTAATGAAGATCTCTATGTCCCCGGATATTTCGAGCTGAACATCAAGAAAGGAGAGCGGGTCGTGTTCTCGGCATCTACCTCTTCCTGTGATCCGAAAGTGCTGCAACAGCTGTTCGACAAAGAAGTAGAGGATCGTAGTCCGCGCGATAATTTCTTTCACTGTCTGGTCAACGCTGCCCATCAGTTCCACAATCGTACGTCTGAAGACGAACGGTACATCCTGGCTGGTTATCCTTGGTTTAAGTGTAGGGCACGCGATACGTTTATCGCTCTGCCTGGTTTGACCCTGTCTATCGAGGAACAAGACTATTTTGAGCTGGTGATGGCAACGGCCATGAGAGGTCTCACCGAGTTTATGGAAGGCAGGCCGTTGACCGTAAAAATATATGAGATAGAGCAACCCGACGTGTTGTTGTGGGCAGTATGGGCCATCCAGCAATACGGTAAGGAAGCTGGAATGGAACAATGTATCAGTCGGTATTATCAATTTGTGTTGAAAATCGTTGATTTCATCGAGGCTGGACGCCATCCTAATCTCACCCTCGAAGCCAATGGACTGCTCAAAACTAATGGCAGGGATAAGCCTGTGACATGGATGAACTCTATAGCGAATGGCAGTCCGGTTGTTCCGCGTTCGGGATACATCGTTGAGTTTAATGCGCTATGGTACAATGCGCTGAAGTATGTGGCAGCCCTAGCAGAAGAAAGCGGAGACCTAAAAACTGTAGATCATTATGAAGCTTTGGCGACAAAATGTCAGGAATCGTTTGTGAATACCTTCTATAACGAACACGGTTATCTGTTTGATTATGTGGATGAAGGACGAATCGATTGGAGCGTTCGACCCAATATGATATTCCCTGTTGCCTTTGATTATTCACCGCTTACACAAGAGCAGAAGAAAAATGTGTTGGATGTTTGTACACGAGAATTGCTAACCCCAAAGGGATTGCGTTCGTTGTCACCCAAAAGCAATGGTTACAACCCCATGTATGTGGGGCCGCAGACGCAGCGCGACCATACTTATCATCAGGGAACGGCATGGCCTTGGCTGGGTGGTTTTTATATGGAAGCGTGTCTGAAATTGTACAAACGAACGAGATTGAGTTTCATCGAGCGTCAGATGGTGGGCTATGAGGACGAGATGATGCAGCACTGCTTGGGTACGATTCCCGAGTTGTTTGATGGCAATCCGCCGTTCCATGGGCGTGGAGCTATCTCGTATGCCATGAACGTGGCAGAGGTGTTGCGCACACTGGAGTTGTTAGAAAAGTATAAATATTGAAAAGGAGGATGAACAAATGAAAGTATTGATGTTTGGATGGGAGTATCCTCCTCATATCCTCGGTGGTCTGGGTACGGCCAGTTTTGGTATCACCGAAGGACTGAAAGCGCAGGGAGACATGGAGATTACCTTCTGTCTGCCAAAACCATGGGGTGACGAAGATCAGTCGAATGCCCATGTGGTTGCCATGAACAACGTACCTATTGCCTGGCGTGACGTGGATGCTGATTATGTGAAGAGCCGTATTGGCAACATCACTGACTATAATGAATATTATCGGTTTAGAGACCATATCTATGCTGATTTCAATTACATGAATGTTAACGACTTGGGATGTTTGGATTTTTCAGGGCGTTATCCCGACAATCTGCATGAAGAGATCAATAACTATTCAATCGTGGCAGGCGTGGTTGCCCGTTCACTTGACTTTGACATTATCCATGCACACGACTGGCTGACCTATCCTGCTGGCATTCATGCGAAGCAAGTGAGCGGAAAACCGCTATGCATTCATGTGCATGCAACCGACTTTGACCGTAGTCGGGGCAAAGTGAATCCAACCGTTTATAGCATGGAGAAAAATGGAATGGACAATGCCGACTGTATCATGTGTGTGAGTGAGCTGACCCGACAGACGGTCATTAATCAGTATCATCAGGATCCCCGAAAGTGCTTTACGGTGCACAATGCTGTTTATCCACTGCGGCAAGAATTACAAGATATCCCTCGCGCGGACCACCGGGGGAAAGAGAAAGTCGTCACTTTTTTAGGGCGTTTGACCATGCAGAAGGGGCCTGAATACTTTGTGGAGGCTGCTAATATGGTGCTTCATCGTACACACAATGTACGTTTTTGCATGGCAGGGTCGGGCGACATGATGGATCAGATGATTTATCTGGCGGCTCAACGAGGTATTGCACATCGCTTTCATTTCCCTGGATTCTTACGTGGTAAACAGGTATACGAGTGTTTGAAGGCTTCTGACGTTTATGTCATGCCGTCTGTGAGCGAGCCGTTTGGCATCTCACCCTTAGAGGCTATGCAATGTGGTACACCCTCCATCATCTCCAGACAGAGCGGATGTGCCGAAATTCTGACCAACTGTATCAAAGTTGACTATTGGGACATCCATGCCCTGGCGGATGCCATCTACTCCATTTGTCACAATGAAAGTCTGTTCACCTACCTGCAAACAGAGGGAAAGAAGGAGGTGGATCAGATTACGTGGGAGAAGGTAGGCGCGTGGATCAAACAGCTTTACGAGCGTACAATGGGCTGGCGTTAAGTGTGATAGATATGTGTGAAATAACGAAAAACCTATAAATAACAATGAAAACAATTTGTCTATATTTCGAAATACATCAGATTAGGCATCTGAAGCGTTATCGCTTTTTTGACATTGGTACCGACCATTATTATTATGATGACTATGAGAATGAGCGGTCTATGACGGAGATTGCCAATCAATCGTACATGCCAGCCTTCAACACCCTGTTGGACATGATTAAGACGCACCATGGATATTTCAAGGTGGCCTTTTCTCTTTCAGGCGTGGCAATGGAGCAAATGGAGATTCATGCACCGCAAGTGCTTGAGAAATTGCAAGAACTCAATGAGACAAAATGTGTGGAGTTCTTGGCCGAACCCTATTCGCATGGTCTGTCATCGCTGATTAATGAGGAATGTTTTACAGCAGAGGTGAAGCGCCAATGCCAGAAGATGGAAGAGTATTTCGGCCAACAACCGCACGTACTACGCAACTCGTCATTGATTTACAGTGATGACATCGGACTACAAGTGGCACAGATGGGGTTTGATGGAATGTTGACAGAGGGTGCCAAACAGGTGCTGGGATGGAAATCGCCTCATTATGTTTATCATTGTACGTTGGCGCCAAAGCTGAAACTTTTGTTGCGTGATGTGGAGTTGAGTGACGACATCTCACTACGCTTCAACAACCGTTCATGGGAAGGTTATCCTTTGTTTGCCGACAATTACATCAACAGAATAGCCTCTCTTCCTGATAAAGAGCAGGTAATCAACATCTTCATGAATCTGTCTGCCATAGGGATGTCGCAGCCTTTGGACAGCAACATCCTTGAATTCTTGAAGGCATTGCCGTTTTGTGCAAAGCATAAAGACATCGTTTTTTCTACTCCTTATGAGATATGTTCAAACACTCAGAGCGTTGGTGCCTTGGATGTTCCAGATACAATTAGCTGGAATGATGAAGAGAGGGATGTGAGTGCTTGGCTTGGAAACCCCATGCAGCGAGAGGCATTCAACCAGCTTTACAGTGTTGCTGATCGTGTGAGAATCGCCAATGATCCGCGAATCAATCAGGATTGGGATTATTTACAAGCCAGCAACAACTTCAGGTTCATGACCACTAAGTCGTCAGGAGTGGGATTGGATCGAGGCATTTACAGCAGTCCTTTCGATGCCTTTACCAATTATATGAACATCTTGGGCGACTTTATCAATCGGGTGAATACGCTTTACCCTGAAGAAATCGATAATGAAGAGCTGAATTCTCTGTTGACAACCATCAAGAATCAAGGGGAAGAAATAGAGATTAAGGAGAAGGAAATCCTGCGTTTGCAGACAAAAATCGAAAAGATAGAGGCGGCCAGCGATAAGCTTAAGGCCAAGCTGGACGAAGATACTGACAAGATTCAAGATAAGGTTTCGGACAAAAAAGAAACGTCAATCGCTGCCAAAGACAAAGATTTACAGGCGTGATTCGTTGTCGTTTTGTAGAGATTAAGATGTGAGAAATCATAGTAGTGGCATGCACTTCAAGGATTGTGCATGCCACTTTTTGGTGGTAGGTCAGTAAGATTTTTATATGAGGTTTCTGCAATTGCGCCTAAAATTGTTTGCTCAACGACATTTTTTTCGCACCCCTTTGTTATTTGCTCGAAAACCTTTAACTTTGTACCATAGAAAGACATGAAGATTAGAGTGGGGCATACTGTAATAATAAGTTAGCTCGTTCTTGTGCAGAATGTGTCGTTCTATGCATTACGAATCAGTATCCAGTAATATCATCAATATGCAACAGAAAATTATCATTTTAGACTTTGGTTCACAAACTACACAGCTTATTGGCCGAAGAGTGCGTGAACTGGATACCTTCTGCGAAATATTACCGTATAATAAGTTTCCTAAAGGTGACGAATCTGTCATTGGTGTCATCCTGAGTGGGTCGCCATATTCGGTGCATGACCATGAGGCATTCAAGTGTGATTTAAGTGATTTCATAGGAAAGTATCCCGTTTTGGGCATCTGTTACGGCGCTCAATTCATCTCGTTCACCAATGGTGGAAAGGTAGAAAGCACGGGAACGCGTGAATATGGACGCGCTCGTTTAGAAACGTTTGATGCAACTAATCCGCTATTCAAGGGTTTTCAACCACAGTCACAGGTGTGGATGAGCCATGGTGATACTATTACTGCCATTCCAAGTGATTGTCATGTAATTGCCAGCACGGGTGAGGTGAAGTATGCTGCGTACGCCAGTGAGAAGAATCCAACATGGGCTGTTCAGTTCCATCCCGAAGTGTTTCATACCACACAAGGTACCACTTTGTTGAAAAACTTTGTGGTAGATATCTGTGGTAGCCAGCAAACATGGAGCCCTGCGTCATTCATTGAGAGCACGGTTGAGAGCATTCGACAGCAGGTGGGCAATGACAAGGTGATATTAGGACTGAGTGGCGGCGTTGACTCTTCTGTGTGTGCAACACTATTAAACAAAGCCATTGGTCGTAATTTGACTTGCATTTTCGTTGATCATGGCTTGTTACGGAAGAACGAGTTCAGCAATGTCATGAAGGCTTATGAAGGTCTTGGGCTGAACGTAATAGGCGTTGATGCCAGCAAAAAGTTCTTTGCTGACTTGCAAGGAGTGACCGATCCAGAGCAAAAACGCAAGATTATCGGCCGCGACTTCGTTGAGGTGTTCAATGCAGAAGCGAAGAAAATCACCGACGCTAAGTGGTTAGCGCAGGGAACTATCTATCCTGACCGTATCGAAAGTTTGAGTATTACCGGCATGGTTATCAAGAGTCATCACAACGTGGGTGGCCTTCCAAAGGAAATGCATCTGCAACTTTGCGAGCCTCTTCAATGGCTGTTCAAGGACGAAGTGCGCCGAGTGGGGTACCAATTGGGTATGCCAGAGCATCTCATCAAGCGTCATCCTTTCCCCGGACCCGGCCTTGCAGTTCGCATTCTTGGGGACATTACTCCCGAGAAAGTTGCCATTTTACAAGAGGCGGACGATATTTATATCCGTGCATTGCATGATTGGATTTGCGACGATGGCGAGCCATTATACGATAAAGTGTGGCAGGCCGGAACCGTATTGCTGTCTACCATTCGCAGTGTGGGTGTGATGGGGGACGAACGAACCTATGAGCATCCCGTCGCATTGCGTGCCGTTACCAGCACGGATGCTATGACCGCCGACTGGGCACACTTGCCATACGAGTTTTTGGCAAAGGTGTCTAACGAGATTATCAACAAGGTAAAAGGGGTGAATAGGGTTTGTTACGATATCTCTTCGAAACCACCTTCGACCATCGAATGGGAATGATGATTCCACATTTCCGTGCAAAATATAACAAAAAGTCCCAAAGATGAAAATCACCTTTGGGACTTTTTGTTCATGAATGTTTGTTCGTTTTTATTCGAAGCCTGCACTGATTATTTGAAAACCAGCTCATCTTTTCCAGGCTTTTTCTCGATGGTGATGGTGTCACCAGGGTGGAGTTCGTCCGAAAGAATGCGTGATGCAACGCCATCTTCAATATAGGTTTGGATGGCTCTCTTCAGAGGACGGGCACCAAACTGTACGTCGTAACCTTTTGTTGCCACAAACTCTTTGGCCTTATCCGAAACGTTAATGTGGTATCCCATGCCTTCAATGCGTTTGAACAGCCCCATCAATTCGATGTTGATAATCTTCTTGATGGCATTCAAGTCAAGCTGATCGAAGATAATGATTTCGTCCAAACGATTCAAAAACTCTGGTGCGAACTGCTTGCTCAGACTCTTTTGAATAATCGAACGGGCGTATTCCTTATCCTCATCATTCATGCTGGGACCTAAATTGTTGGCAGCATTGAAACCGATACCACGGCCAAATTCCTTCAGTTGGCGTGTACCAGCATTCGAAGTCATGATGATGACGGTGTTTCTAAAGTCAACCAAGCGACCGTTTCCGTCCGTCAATCTTCCTTCATCCAACACTTGCAGTAGCGTATTGAACACGTTACCGTGCGCCTTTTCTATTTCGTCCAGCAAAACAATGGAGTAGGGATGACGCCTAACCTTCTCTGTTAGTTGTCCTCCTTCCTCATATCCTACATATCCAGGAGGTGCTCCCACGAGCCGCGAAACATTGAAACTTTCGGTGTATTCGCTCATGTCAATTCTTATCAGTGCATCTGTTGAACCAAACATGTGCTCTGCCAATTTCTTGGCAAGATAGGTCTTTCCTACGCCAGTGGGTCCCAAGAACATGAAAGCGCCTATGGGATGGTTCGGATCTTTCAATCCAACGCGGTTCCTTTGTATGGCCTTTACCAACTTGTCGATGGCAGGATCTTGGGCAATAACTGCGTCTTTCAACTCTTTGGCCATTCCCTTCAACCTTACGCCTTCAGCTTCTGCCATGCGTTGAACAGGCACACCGGACATCATTGACACTACATCAGCAACCTCGTCTGCCGTGATGTTCACCCTTTCATCCATCTTGCCAGACGACCATTGCTTGTTCATGTCTTCCAACTCAATTTCCAATTCGGTTTGTTTGTCTCGATAACTGGCCGCCAATTCGAAATTCTGATTGCGTACAGCTTCTTGCTTTTTTATCTTCACCGCATCGATTTCTTTTTCCTTGTCGGTGATAGAGGATGGCACTTCAGCATGTTGTAAAAACACTTTCGACCCCACTTCATCCATGGCATCAATGGCTTTGTCGGGGAAGAAACGGTCGGTTACATACCTTTCTGTCAACTTGACACAGGCCAACAGTGCTTCATCCGAGTATTCAACATGATGATGCTGTTCGTATCTCTCTTTGATATTTTTCAGTATTTGCAGCGTTTCATCCGTGGTGGTCGGCTCAATCAGCACCTTTTGGAATCTGCGTTCTAAGGCACCATCTTTCTCTATCGAGTTGCGGTATTCATCCAACGTGGTGGCACCAATACACTGAATGACGCCACGAGCTAATGCCGGTTTCATGATGTTGGCGGCATCCATGCTTCCAGGGGTGCTTCCTGCACCAATCAACGTGTGAATCTCGTCAATGAAAACGATGATGTCAGGATTCTGTTCCAATTCTTTCAGCAAGGCACGAATACGCTCCTCAAACTGTCCCCGGTATTTCGTTCCGGCTACAATGGCTGTCATGTCCAGACTTACCACTCGCTTGTTGAAGAGCACTGGAGACGTCTTGTGCTTGGCAATCAGTTGTGCCAATCCCTCTACAATGGCGCTTTTGCCGACGCCCGGCTCACCTATTAATATAGGATTATTCTTCTTTCGTCGTCCCAGAATCTCGATAACGCGTAGAATTTCCTTGTCCCTTCCTACCACCGGGTCCAATTTTCCCTCCCTCGCAGCTTGTGTCAAATCGGTAGAGAAGTTGTCCAAGATAGGCGTTTTGCCATTTCCTTTTCTCGACTGTGTCGCTGTTGATGGCGCGGCATTGCTCTGGTTAGCGCCCGTGTGTTGCCCTCTTGATTCAAACTCAGCTTCCTCTTCCTCGTCTGGCAAGTCAAGTCTGCTGCTTGTTGGTTTTGCCATTCGTCGCAAATAGGTCAGCGTATCTTCGTAATTCATGTTGTTTGTTTCTAAAATTTCTTTGGCTCCATTGTTGGCTTGGTCATGCAAGATGGCCAACAACAGGTGATGCACGTCCACCGTTTGCGTATGTTGAATCCTCGCTTCCAGCACGGCCAGCTTCAAAATGTTGCTGGCTCTCTCGTTCAAAACGAGTTCCGACGTGTTGATGGGCTCGTTGATTTCTTCTATTCGTACCCGGTTTTCCAATTCTGCTTTCACGGTTGGAAGATTGATGTTCAATCGTGTAAACACATCTTGTACCAGACTGTTCTTTTCTCTGAGCATCCCCAAAAGAAGATGTTCAGGGCCAACTGATCGGCTGGCCAGTCGGGTAGCTTCCTCTCTACTGAATGCCAGTACTTCGGATACTTTTGGTGAAAACTGACTAGTCATATCTCTTTTTACCTTTCTTTTCTAATTAAATACTACTGAATAGTTTGCAAAAATCGTGCCAATCTACGATTGCATCGCCATCCAATCCTGATGTCTTATTGTCAAGAGACGCCTCAGCTCGGCATCAACCTTATTGCCGGTAGAGCCATGAAAATACACGATTCACCCACGGTATGTATATCCTGAACCAGC